>JAAZAW010000047.1 GCA_012514125.1 Phycisphaerae bacterium
CACGAATTTCCCTTTGACACCATCAACTCCGGTGTACGGTTTTGAGCGATAAGCGGTGACGCAGCATTATCAAAAGGAACATAAAACAAAAGATCATTCTGGTTAAGCCCAAACACTGAACACACCAAAATAAACAAAAACAATGTTCCCATTGAAAACAATTTCGTCAGAGAAAATGTCATGTAGTTCTCCAGATATTAATAAAAACGAGGATAAGCTTGCATGGAATTGTGCTTCTTGAATGTATCTTCTGCCGCCGGTGTTTTGGCGACATCCAACATCGCCTTGGGATAAACTCCACTGGCGGCTCGTCCGTCGGCATAAAGAATATTCACTCGCGAACCGGTTCCTGCATAGGCATCATAAGCGTCAGACCTTGATCCACCATGAACCGGCCCCACTGTTGTCGAATACGAAGGTATCATATTGGCCAATTCGTAGTCAAATCGTATTGGACCATGTCCTGTATAATCGGGCGTGTCCGCTCCATCTACAACTACAAAAGTCTGCGAAGGTCGCGGCAAGCTCCCCACACGCATCGAATCTGTTTTTCCTAATCCCACCGACAAATAGTCGGTCCCCATGATCCAACCGTTGTAGGCATAATCCGTTCCAAGCATCCACGAACGATTGATTTTATACTTGTGGCTGGAACACAATAATATTCCACTCACCGCTTGCGGGTTCGTATCAACAGCGGTTGCATATTGAAAACGAACATATTGATCCTCGCCACTCATTTTGTTAATCGTGACGGTCCATCGCTGATCGACACTTCCGAAAACATATCCCACAGGATAATATTCATTGTTTTGATTACAATACATCCCAAACGTCAGCCCCAGTGAACGCTGATTGGAAAGGCAGACCGCTGACCTTGCCGCTTCCCGGGCACTACTCAACGCCGGCAATAATATAGCAATCAAAACTGAAATAATTGCCACTACGACCAATAACTCAATCAGGGTAAAACCGTGTATGGGTTGTAAACCCCGGGTACGATCGTTAACGTGTTTCATAGTTTTGTATCCTTTTTAAAATTTGAAATGGAGGTCTTGATCATGGCTCAAACACCGAAAACCACTCTCGCTGTATCCTACGCGCATCCTGCCGACAAGCTCTGGACCCTCGAAGAGTTCCGCGCCTTCGTCGGCGTCGATCTTCACAAATCCACCGTCACACTCGTCGCCGTCGACCCCCAACAAAATGTCATCTCCAAACTCACCGTCAGCACCAAATGCGTCGAGAAAATCGAAACGTTTCTCCGCGATCTGCCTGGGCCCGTCTGGATGGCCGTCGAAGCCGTCGGCTTTATCGAATGGTTCATCGACCGCTTCGGCCCCGCCGTCGATCTGATCAGCATCGCCGATGCCACCGAACTCGCCGCCCGTCGAGGCAAACGCCGAAAAACCGATTTCAACGACGCCAAAGATATCGCCGAGCGTCTGGCGCGGGGCGAGTGCCCGCTCGGATGGATCGCCGATCCCAAGACCGCGGGACTCCGAAAGCTCGGCCGCCACTGGCATCAACTCTCCCGAACGCTCACCCGCGTCAAACACACCATGCGGTCCATTCTCCATGCCGCCAATCTGCCCGGACCCGTCAAACTCGACGGCGATCTCACCCAGCGATGGCTCCTGGGTTTCGGACATCTGCTCAAGGATGAATCGCGAAAGGCCTTCGAAAATTTTCTCGACCTCATTCTCCTGCTCGAACGTCAACGAGAATCGCTCCGGCTCCAAATCACCTTCGCCAACCGCACCGAAAAATTCAAAACCATCACCGAGCTCTTTAAGTCCACGCCCGGCATCAACGAGATCTGGGGCTGCATCATCGTCGCCGAGATCGGCGACTTCGGCCGATTCCCCAACGCCGACACGATCGAATTCTGGGCCGGACTCACCCCCGACAACGAACTCTCCGCCGGAAAGGCCCGCGAAGGAAAAATCACCAAGGCCGGATCGGCCACCCTTCGCTGGGCCCTGGGCAAAGCCGCCATCGTCCTGTGCCGATCCGATCGAACGCAGGAAAAAAACCGACAACGCATCCTGAAATCCACCGGAAAAAAAGCCAAGGCCAACGTCGCGATGGCGAGAAGACTCCTGCGAATTCTCTTTGCCATGGCCCGCGATCAAAAACCTTACACCCTCGGAGAGCCGTCGAACCACCAGGCCCGAGCCAATCAGGTCCGCCTGAAAAAACAACCGCGAAAGATCGCTTAAGGAAACAGGTGCCATTCCCGCGGAAATGGCATTGAAATTGTGAGAGACGTCGGACGGAACATGAGCAGTGTCCCAGACTTCCGCCATGGAAGGCGGAAGGGACATTCCGTCGTATCGGTGACCACGAATCGGTTTTAGTCGGCCCGGTGTGTGTCCGGATTCCTGCAACGCGAGGTGACTTCGCCGCCGGTGATCGCGCCCAAGTGAATTTGGCCCGAACGACGCGAACAAGGTTTTATTCGGCCCGGAAAAAACGGCTCGGCAGTGTGCCCGAGATCGCCGTGGACCGCGGAGAGATGAATCCAGCCGCTGCGTCTGAACGTTCAGCAGATGCCCGCAGGCTAAAATCGTTCCGTCAAATTGTCCTGAACTTATTGACATTTTTCAGCAATCCGAAAG
>JAAZAW010000048.1 GCA_012514125.1 Phycisphaerae bacterium
ACGGAATTGACTTATTGAATGCGCGGTACTTTAATGTCAATAAACTATTTCAGGCAGTATGAGCTTCGAAATCGGGATATCGTGACATTAGCCCCCGCGCACGAAGTAAATGGAATTAGTATAAATCGAAAAGTGTATGAAATTTGAATGATTGCATAAAAAACGGAGTGAATTCTTTTTCAGACAAGAATCCACTCCGCTGTGTTGACAAATGCTCGGACCGAAAGCTCAGTCCTTTTGGATCGTATGGGTTACATCATGCCCGGCATACCGCCCATTCCGCCCATGCCGCCCATTCCCGGGCCGCCCGCGGGCATCTTGGGTTTGTCTTCCGGAATCTCCGCAACCACGCAACTGGTGGTCAGCATGAGTCCCGCGATGCTCGAAGCGTTCTGCAACGCCGTGCGTTCGACCTTCGTCGGGACGATAATACCGGCCTGGACCATATCGGTGTATTTGCTGTTGAGGGCATCGTAGCCGAAGTTCGGATTTTCGGTATTTTCGATGACCTTCTGGAAGATGATCGAACCATCGAGACCGGCGTTCTGAGCGATCTGTTTGATCGGAGCCGCCAAAGCGCGTTTGACGATCTCGGCACCGGTTTTCTGGTCGCCGGTGAGTTTGAGTTTGTCGATGGCCTTCATCGCACGAAGGGCCGCGACACCGCCGCCGGGAAGAACACCTTCTTCGACCGCAGCACGGGCTGCATGGAGAGCGTCTTCAACGCGTGCTTTCTTTTCCTTCATTTCAACTTCGGTCGCGGCGCCGACCATGACCTGGGCTACGCCGCCCGCGAGTTTGGCGAGCCGTTCTTCGAGTTTTTCACGATCATAATCGCTGGTGGTCGCATCCATTTCATATTTGATCTGTTCGATGCGAGCCTTGATGTCGCTGGTCTTGCCGGCTCCTTCGATAATGGTGGTGTTTTCCTTGTCGATCCGGACCGTCTTGGCCGAACCCAGATCGGTCAGTTCGAGACTTTCGAGCTTGATGCCGAGGTCTTCGAAGATGGCCTTGCCGCCGGTGAGAATGGCGATGTCTTCGAGCATGGCTTTACGACGATCACCAAAACCCGGAGCCTTGACCGCTGCAACCTGCAAAATGCCGCGAAGACGGTTCACGACCAGCGTCGCCAGGGCTTCACCGTCGATATCTTCCGCGATGATCATCATGGGTCTGCCGGACTTGGCGACCTTTTCCAGAATCGGAATCATATCCTTGGCGGAAGAAAGTTTCTTCTCGTAGAGCAGGATATAAGGCTTTTCAAGGACCACCGACATACTGGCAGGGTCGGTGACAAAGTGCGGGCTGACATAGCCGCGATCGAACTGCATGCCTTCGACGAGTTCGACGGTGGTTTCGAGGCTTTTGCCTTCTTCCACCGTGATCACGCCGTCTTTGCCGACTTTCTGCATGGCTTCGGAAATCTGCTCGCCGATTTCCTTGTCCTGGTTTGCGGCGCAGGTGGCAACTTGGGCAATCTGCTTGCCGGATTCGACCTTGATCGACATTTTCTTGAGTTCTTCGACAACGGCGTCCACCGCTTTGTCGATCCCACGGCGGATATCCATTGAATTGGCGCCGGCGGTTACATTTTTGAGGCCTTCGTCAAAAATGGCCTCTGCCAGGATCGTCGCCGTCGTCGTGCCGTCACCGGCGACATTCGACGTCTTGGAAGCGACTTCCTTGACCATCTGGGCGCCCATATTTTCATAGGCGTCTTCAAGCTCGATTTCCTTCGCAACGGTCACGCCGTCTTTGGTGACGGTGGGCGAGCCGAACGATTTTTCAATCACAACATTTCGTCCGCAAGGTCCAAGGGTAACCTTTACCGCTTTGGCCAATTGTTTTACACCTCGGCGGATGGCCTCGCGGGCTTCACTATCATATGCTACTTTTTTTGATGCCATAAACTACTACTCCTTCGTAAATAGGTCTACGCGATATTTTTTTAAAACCGAAAGCTATTCGACCACCGCCAGGATATCGCTTTCGTCCATAATCAGAAATTCTTCACCGTCGATCTTCACTTCCGTACCGGCGTAACTGGTGAAGATCACTTCGTCACCCACCTTCACCTGAAGCGTCGATCGGTTACCGTCGTCGAGCAATTTGCCTTCGCCCACGGAGACAATTTTACCGCGTTTGGGTTTTTCCTTCGCGGAATCCGGCAGAACAATACCGCCTTTGGTCTTGGACTCTGCTTCGAGCCGTTTTACCAATACTTTTTCGCCCAGAGGTCTAACTTTCATAGCTACTCCTTTCGTCAATAGCTGTGTTAATGAAAATGTTACCAAATAGTAATATTATAAAACCAAATCCTTCTTTGCTTCAGGCCATTCCCTCGGCAAAAGGATATTTCCACCAACGTTATGATCCCTCGTAAAAAAAATCGGTCCGCTGCTGCGTGTTGAGCACCTTGATGCTGATGTCCACCAGCAGCGTCATATTGACCGGTTTGGGTATCACGGTCCGTACACCCATCCGCAAGGCTTCGAGCATCCATCGGCGATTATGCTCGCCGCCAAGGACGATGACGGGCATTTCCACCCGATGCCAGTGAATTCGGCGGATAAATTCCAGCGCGCCCACTTGCGGCAGATCACCGGCAACCAAAGCCAGGTCAACCGACTCGTTTCGGACGATCTCAAGCCCTTGCCGCTCGTCACCGGCAAAACGAATATCAACCGCCGGCGAATTTAGACGGTCAAAAAACGTCCTGGCCCAGTCAGCCTGTCGATCAGCCACCAGTATTCGGACGTTCCTTTCTGTCTGTCGCATCGTTTCCACAGCTCTGTTCCTGCACAAACGCAGTCTATATCGCTTGTTATAAGCAAATTACGTACCATTTAAACTTAAACGCCATACAGCCATAATTCTTGAATTTGCAGACAGTTACACGCTGGTGTTTTTGAAGGAAAATTTCCGGGCGGGCGGATTGACACTTTTTGTCCCGTTCCAAAGCCCCTGCACTGTCATCCTGTCATACAGTCAGGGCTTCGGAAACAGTCCATGGGGAACGCTCGGTCCATACTTTACCAGAACCGTTGCTCCTGCGGGATGCCGAATTGACGACCAACGATTTGCGTGCCGCGAATGACATATTTTTGATAATCCTTTTTCATATCTTCCAGCGACAACAATGACCGTTCAAACAATTTGCCCTTGTAGCCCCCCTGCTTGAGTAACATAAATTCTTCGTGGGCTTGTTTTTGTACTTCCGGATTGCTGTAGTTGGTTCGATCGAAAATCACCAGATCGCGATATCCTCGCAACGGACCCTGCTCAAGCACTTCATTTTTAGTCGGGCGATAACTGTTCAGTTCGAAAAGGTTGGAAACCGCCTCGTGGAAGGCATCGCCGTAGACTTCCATGATTCGCAGATAATGGTTGGCGGCATCGCGTCGAACAGCGAGCAATTGCCTGTCCGACAAAGGTCTAATTTGATGATATCCCCAAAAATCGGTGGTGGCGCAGGCCAGGTAATTCTCAGCGTATTCATCCGAAACCAATTTGGCGCCTAAGGTGTCGATCATTTCCATGAGCCGGGTCATTGCAAACTGGTTGGTGCTGTTTTGCAAGGCATAGATGATACGATCGGGATTGTTCCACTGGTCCATGTTCCTCAAAGCCACTTTGGGGGCGGCGAAGAAATCGTCGTCATATTCAAGAAGAGACCGGACCTCCACTTTAAAACGTTCGCGGAACTGAGCTTCCATATCCTGTTGGGAGTTTGGAGAATCGGTGATGATTTTTCGATTCATCATCATTCGTGTGGTAGCCGTTTCCCAGGCATCGGGCAACACGTCGCCCGATATGGTATTAGGCCTGCTCCAGCTTATAGGGCGCCGAACCCGTTCGGACTGAAGTACGGGGAACATGAGTCCGAAACGATATTTGGATAGCCGCGTCAGCGGATGATCCGAACTGGAGAGAAACGGCATATCGACATCGCTGTAAGGGGTTTTTCCCAGAGGCAGATCGAAGTAACCGAGATATCGCCCTTCATCAAGATCGCTGCGTTCGCGCTGGATGTTGGGGAACCTGGCGCGAATGACCAGATGGGCCATGGTTTTTTCTTCGTATGTTTGTTCGCCCTTGGCGGCTCCTGTCGTGGAAGAGGTTTCCTTGGTGCCATTGGCGGATTTGGTAAAAAAGGATGAAATAGGAGTCACCACATTGGGGCGAAGCTCGGTGGTAAACGAGGTCAGGTCGTTCGAGTCGCCCAAATTTGTCAGTCCCAGTTGCTGGGTGATATTACCCTGACTGGAATAAAAGGTCAGGCTGATTTGAGAATTTTCTTCTTTCTTTTCAATCGAAGCATCATCGACGGTCTGTTGCCGCCGGTTTTCGAAGACGGCTTCATAGGTCTTTGCGCCCTGCCCTGCGCGCACACTGCGTTTTCGATATCGCTCATAAAGGTCTCGGAGTTTTTCATGCAGAACGACGATGTTCTGCGCCTCGACCAGTTCACATTTTTCCATCACATCCATGGTGGGATCGCGAAGGAACATTGTCAGCAAGACACGGTCTTCGATCATCCGCGTTTCCTCATCCGTCAGCGCGGTTGAAGACCCCGGCGTCGGTTCGATCATAAAATCCTGAATGACCAGCCAGGTACCCGCCGTTGCGCTAAGCTGAACCAAGGAGCCTTCCTGTGACACGACGATATTTCGGTTTTCCTGAGAAATCAACGCTGCGATTCCCTCAAACGTTTTTGTTTCAGGTCCGACGGGGACGGTAAAAACGGTGGGTTTGGCTGTTTTTTTAATCTTGTGGACGATCAGATTTCGTTCGATTCGACTCCAGTATTCCTGAAGGCTGTCCACGATATCGAGGGAAAGCGTATGGATTCTGCCGTCGGGTCCGATATAGCTAAAGCCATAATTTTGTTCGCGTCCATCGAAGAAAAGATCGTCGGCTCCGACGGAAAAGCTTCCGCCAATGTTGGTATAATCACGACTGACCAATGGAGCTGGAATGTTGACCCCCGGAATGGAAATGGGGGCGGTTCCTTCCGGAATGTTTCCCGCGGCGATCTGACGTCGGTTGCCTATATCGAGTTGATGATTGGCGACAGCGAGAAGGGAATTAAGGCCGATTTGTTTTCGAATCCACTCGGCATCGTTATCTCTGACATTATGGACGCCCTGAAAACTCGCATTGAGTCGGGAAGCCATCACACCATCGACGATTTCGCGATCCGTAATACGCACCGCTTCGATACTGATCATGTGATCTTCCGCCATTCGACGTTCGAGAAGGTCCGCTTCCTGCAAGAACGACTTCATGATCGGCGTCGGCAGGACAATTGTCACTTCGTTCAAATCGGGATCGAAATGCACGCCGGCTTTATACAGACTTTGGGGTGGATGAAAACCGGCAATTTCCATTTCTCGATTAATCTGATCGACCAGCCCTTTGAGCCGGTCGATGAACCGGCCGTCCTTGACGACATAGGCAAAACGCCTGGATTCATATAACCAGTTCGGGTCGCCTTGAAAGGTATCGTGAATCGGATCGTAAATCCCCAGGGCCTCGCCGATTTTGCAGCGAATCGCTTTTTGATTCAATTCCTCGGCCCGGCGTTCTTTTTCTCCGGCAATGATCCTCGCCACTTCCTGGTCGGCGATCAGGGCGTAATAATCCTTATGCGTCCGGTCGGCAATGGGAGCCCCCTGGTCAATAAGCTGTCGGGCGGTCTGCATGACCAGGACCGCCAGACGAACATAGTCCTGTTCGGTAATTTCATGGATCAAAAAACCTTCGACATCATCTACCGGACCGCGATACACACCATCGGGAAGCTCTGCCACTTTTCGCTCGACACGCTTGTCTTCCGGAACAGGCATAACAATCAAATCCACACGGGGATCGAATCGGCCTGGAAAAATTTTCTCCAGGTACGGGGATAATTTATCGACGAGCGTGCGCATGCTCACGCGATCCATCGCGTCTGCCATCAAAGCCTGAGTACTCTGAAACTGAAGCGACAGAGGCATCAACTCCGGTTGTTGAAGAAGCAAAGACTTGAGTTCCTCACAGGTAAACCGGCCTGTAAATGTTCGGGGAGGGATTTTTTTCTTATCCGTTTCATGGGTCGAATTCAATTGGATGTTGACGGATCCGGCAGAAAACTCAACCGGCCCCGCCGGCGGAACGGCAGGTTGAGTGGCGGCAAGAGGTTGCGCCGAAACCGACATGGAACAAACGAAGAACATCGCAAACCCTGTCAAACACAAGCCCCAACCGAACCCAACTGAACCATTTTTTTTCATCACAAAACCTGTCACCCAATTATCAAAGAAATACTTCCGTGTCATTATGCCATCGCTTTTTGTTTTTCATTCACCACTGCCTGAAACAGGCATTCAACGTTTGACGCGTCCTTGCGTCACTGGGCCTGTCACTTTTTCAAGCGCAGAGAAATACCCTTATAGAGCATTATATTTCGATATCATGCCGTGGTTGCATTTTTCTGTTCATTTATACAGAAATGCAAAAAAATTATTTCCAAATAAAGGGATTACAAAAATAGATTAATTTATTATTTTTTATAAATAAATTTTCTGTCTTAAAAAACAAAAATATATCCACAACACCTGTTTTACTTCTTCGATTTTTTCGTTCCCGATCATAAATAACTGCACGAAGAGAGATTTTTATCTGACACGTCCGCAAACAAACATAGGGGCGTCTGGCGAAGAGATTTGCATAGACTTAAGCCCATTTTTTGGGTTATATTTTGAATTATGACAAAAATTACAGGTGAAATTGAATATCGGCATGGAAAGATCAGCGCGGAACTTGGCGAGCCTATGCTTATTCTCGATGCTGTTCGAATCCATGGTTTGGTTTTGAATAACAGTTGCGGCGGCAAGGGCAGTTGCGGCGGATGCGCGGTCAATCTGCTCGCGGGCACGTATACTCAGGCGGACGGCAGGGAATTTACGGTCGAAGCGGATCAACCCGTCCGAGTTTTTGCCTGCAAGACGCGGATTGTTCGCGGGCCTTTTCGCATTTCGGTCCCCCGCCGATCGCTTGTCGAGACGGGCGAGCGTGTCGTCGCGGATTTCGTGACCAAAGAATACACCGGTTTCGATCCGACTGTTCGGCGGTTTCAATTGACACTGCCGATGGCGTCGCTGGAAGATACGCGAAGCGATTTTGAACACATCGCCGAAATCCTGCGAGACAAACACCAGATCGAACTGATCGGATCATCGCTTTCCGCCATCCGTCAACTTCCCCGGGTGACGCGTTCGCATCGCAAGATCACCGTTACCGTCGCCTGGATGAATCAGCGATGGGAACTGCTAATGGCCGAGCCCGATTCACATTTCGCCATCGAACCATACTTCGGCCTGGCGGTCGATATCGGTACAACCACCGTGGCGATGTCGCTGGTGGATATGATCAGTGGAAAAATCGTCGATACCGCCACATGCTACAATCAGCAGATTCAAAAAGCGGACGACGTCGCCTCGCGAATTATTCACGCGTCAACAAGTGAAGGAATCGAACAACTTCGCGCCCTTATCGTCCATCAAACGCTCAATCCCCTGATTCAGACCCTCTGCCGTCAACAGCATATCGAACCTGCGAAAATTTTGCGTATGGTCGTTTCATCCAATACCGTCATGTGGAATCTGCTGTTGGGAATCGATCCGACGTCGATCGGCGCAGTGCCCTTTGAACCGACCTGCCGCAATCCGCAAAGCTATCGCGCCCGTGAACTGGAGATTGGGATTTTCCCCGATGCGCCGATTGATGTGGTTCCTTCGATCAGCGCGTACGTCGGCGGCGACATCGTCAGCGATATCGAAGCGTCTCACATGACCCAAACTTCTGAGCCGTCCTTATTGATCGACATCGGCACGAACGGTGAAATCGCCATCCGCGACGAAACGAAGATGCTCGTCACCGCCTGCGCCGCAGGACCGGCGTTTGAAGGACTGCGAATTTCTCACGGCATGCGTGCCAGCATCGGCGCCATCGAAAGAATTACCATCACCGATCAGGGGCAATGTGAATATAAAACCATCGGCAAAGCCAAACCTGTCGGCATTTGCGGATCGGGGCTGATTGATTTTCTGGCAGAAGGTTTTCGAAAGGAACTCATCGCGCCGAGCGGGCGATTCAACAAGGACCTGCTGGGCAAAAATCAGCGAATCCGGTTGATGAACGGCACAGGCCAGACCCTTGAATACGTCATTGCCGACCGCAGCGAAACGGAAGAATCCACCGGCGACATCACCGTAACGGAAAAAGACATCGAAACCCTCGTCCAGGCCAAGGGCGCGATCTTTGCCGCAATTCGTATTTTGCTCAAACGGCTCGAACGTTCGATCAACGATATCGGCAAAATTTACCTCGCGGGAGGATTTGCGAAATACATCGACATCCACAACGCCATTACCCTCGGCCTGCTTCCCGACATCGAAGTCGATCGGTATGTGATCATCGGCAACGGTTCGCTGGCGGGCGCACACATCGGTTTGATCGACCGCCGGGCGTGGAACGCGTTTGAAAAAATCGTTGACTCTCCGCAGGTCGTCGAATTGAATCTCGACCCCGACTTCCAGGACGAATTTACCTTTGCGATGTTTTTGCCGAACTACCAGAAAGAGCTTTTTCCGTCGATCGCGAAACAATAATTTCCAGAGGACAGAAAACGATGACGCAAAACGCACCGGTCAAAATCGCCTTCATCTGCACCGGCAATTCCGCCAGAAGCCAGATGGCTGAAGGACTCGCACGCGCGATAGGTTCTGATCGCCTGATCGTTCAAAGCGCCGGCACACGCCCGATGGGGGTTTCTCGACACGCCGTCACCGCCATGGCACGGATCGGAATCGATATCACCCACCAAACCAGCAAGGGACTCGACCAGATCGACAACGATCTGGACTACGCGATCACACTCTGCGGCCATGCCGAACAACATTGTCCCATTCTTCCTGCCAAAGTTCGCCTTCACTGGCCCTTTCCCGACCCTTACGATATGTTCGCCGATGATCCGGAAAAAGGGTTTATCATCGTTCGCGACCAGCTTAAAGAAAAAATAGAAACCTTTTTGGAAGAACGGGAACTCTGCAAATAAAGCTGCTGTTTTAAAAACACCGCAGGCCCCTTCCCGCAGAAATGTGAAAGTTAAACAATAAACTTCCACCGGCGATTGTGTCGATAGGTGATAAAGAAAAAACACAGGTTCCAAATCCGAACGTTCTCGTCCGACCTAATCGGACCTGGACCGGAAGGAAATAAAATATGGAAATCGATCGAATATTCATCATTCTGGTTATCGGATTCAGCGTTCTGGGCGGCCTGACGCTGCTGTGTTATTCTGCCGACGCGATCAAACTGCAGTTAAGGCAAATGGCGTTCATGGAGGAAGAAAAAAAACGAGCACACCAGCAACACGCCGCCCAACTTGCCGCGATGGAACGTCAGGCGACAAAAGAGTCATAATCGCTGGGTTTTCCAACCATTCCCACTTCCACCCACTTTCACCCGCTATCACTTTTCGCATTAAAATATCCCGATCATACGCATCACCTGCCGAAAGGTAAATCCCCCCAAGGCAATTGGCCTCTCGAATAACTCGCTCCTTTACGTCCCATAATTGTTATATTTCCCCAACTCACACCTGAAAAAAAAGGAACGTTTCACAGAGAATCTTAAGCGAGGCGTCAAATCGTCCGAACGTATACAGTACAACAAGACGCACTTTGACAGGGACAATATTAAAAGGATAATTTCATGGCTGGATATGCTTACGATCTGGGACCCCGACAGTCGTCACGGATCATCGAACAATCGATCCGACAGCATGCCTGTATCTGGGCGGAACCCATTGAAGATGTTCAAGCACAAACGGTCAGCGGATAT
The DNA here is from genome assembly GCA_012514125.1 of Phycisphaerae bacterium. GTDB lineage: Bacteria > Planctomycetota > Phycisphaerae > JAAYCJ01 > JAAYCJ01 > JAAZAW01. The sequence continues at coordinate 9,892 of JAAZAW010000048.1, forward strand.
TTCATCACCGCCAATCCGGATATGATCGCCTTCAACCTCACGACTTCAACCCCTGACGAACTCATGCCCGTCATCGGACAATATTATCAATTACTCATCCATCTGGGTGACATGCGATATCTGGCGGTTGCGGACATCCTGGACGTTCAGCCTCAAAACGACGGTCTGATGTTGATCTTCACCCGTCCGAAAACCATTCAGGTCATGCAGCGACGGCGATATCACCGGCATATTCCCAGCCAATCGTTTCCCGTATACCTAAGCTGGCAGGAAATCGCCGACGAAACGGAAAATGAAATCATCACAACGCCCGTTCTCGGACAAATCAACGATATCAGCATCGACGGAATGGGGATCAAACTTCCAGAAAACCTTAACAATCATCTTTTCATCGGCGATACCGTTTACGTTCGATTCAGTCTGAACGTCAGAGACCCCGAATACCTGACCTCTGCCGGCGTCAGCCATAAGGAATTACGCAGAGAACGGTCCGAATTACTTATCGGACTCCAGTTCCTCGATACCGAAGAAAACGGAGAGTTTAGAACACGATTACGAAATTCGTTCATGCAAACCATTGTTACCAAAAAAGGGCTTTAATCATGTACGCGATTAACTTATCCTGGGAGCAAACCAACGATATTCTTCTATGGGCCAAGGAAAACAAGGCACATATGCGAATCACCGTTCGACTCGCGAGAGAATGGACTGAAATGCCTTCTGAATTTCTCGGCGGTGAATTGCTCAAAACAATCATCATCAAAAAATTCCCCACTCCCTGGACGGAAAAAATGCTCACCGGACAATTACTCCCGTGCAGCTTCAGGCGAAGCCACCGAAAATATCTCTTCGTTTCCGCGATTCTCGATCAAACCACCCTTTGTATCGACGGACAGGACCAGGAAGCGTTCGTCCTGGCCTGGCCCGAAAGCGTTCAGCAGGTTCAGCGGCGATTGTATTTCCGAGCCTCGGTCCCGAACGAAATGAAACTTTCAATTAAAATCTGGAACTCGGTCGCAGCCATCGATTCTGCCCCCGCGGAACCACCGCTGAGTGTCGGCAGAATCCTCGATATCAGTGCCGGCGGAACGCAAATACTCCTGCCGTCATCCAATACGCTAACCATCGACAAAAGCTATCTGATGGAAATCGAATTGCCCAAACCGGAACAGCCCGCACTGATTTTAGGCCAGGTCCGACGCATTGACGAAGTCACGGACACAAACGAATTTCGGTACGGATTGCAATTCCTCTCCCTCGATCATAGCCCGCGAGGACAGGAAACACTGCTCAGACTCGCCCGCTTCACAAATTATCTGAGAAGTCTTCAGCCGGCGCAACATGTCAACGAAGAGCAATAAGCGTTCGTGAAACGTATCAAAATTTTACCGGCAGGTTCGCAAAAACAGCCAAGGGTTGAAAAATGATTTTAAAATTAACCCCTTTACTCTTCATTAGTGCTATGCTGATGTTCACTTCCGCATGGGCGAGAAGCCAAACCGTCCCGACAACACAAGCATCCCCCACCGCGGACCAAACCCGATCTTTTCACGAAAAGACATCGTCCATTTCGGGAATATGCAATGAACCCGTCGCCGATGACTTGGAACCTGACCCAAGCGATTATCTGACCGGTAACTGGGGCGGCGTTCGCGATCAAATGGTTGATTCGGGTATCATCGTAAATCTCGATCTCTATAGTGTCTATCAGGTCAACGCCCATGGCGGCCAGGACACCCAGGACGCTCAGAGAATCACCGGCGAATACAACCTTCATATCGGTCTGGACCTCGAAAAACTCCTCAAACTCAAAGGCTCGTATTTTTATGTCCGCGGCCGGGGCGGTTTCGGAAACGGACTGGACGGTACGGATAAAATCGGGGATATCTTCGGCGTCAACGGCAACACCGTCGGTTATCGATCCATGGACGTGGTCGAAGCCTGGTTTCACCAGAACTTTTTCGACGGTAAACTGCAATTTCGTCTCGGAAAAATTGACATGTCCGGCACGATCGATTGCCGAGGTTGTCCCCTGAGCATTGACGGCAACGCCTATGCCAACGATGCCCAAACCCAGTTTCTCAACAACGCCCTGGTCAACAATCCCACCATTCCATTTCCCGATTATGGCTTGGGAGTGATGGTTTATTATTCACCAGTCGAATGGTTTTACACGACCGCCGGAGTCGCCGACGCCCAGGCCGATTACCGAAAAACAGGGTTCAGTACCACGTTCCATGATGAAGATCATTTCGTCTCGATGTACGAATTCGGATTCACGCCGGCAATTCTCACAAAAAAAGGACCACTCACCGGCAACTACCGCTTCGGCCTCTGGTACGACCCTCGGCCAAAAGAGATGTATTTTAACGATTATAACGGACGACTCCCCGCTCGACTCAAACGCGACGATGTCGGTTTTTATGCAAGTTTCGATCAAAAAGTTTATCACGAAAACGATTGGGACGACCAGGGACTGGGCCTGTTTTTCCGCTATGGCTATGCCCACAGCGATGCGAACTTCCTGGAACATTTCTGGTCTATCGGCGGCGCCTACCAGGGTTTGATTCCCACCCGCGACGAAGATGTCCTGGGCCTGGGTTTCGCACAGGGTTTCATGACCAATGATTTGGGATATTACGAAGGGTTTAATCCCGGCAGAGAAACGGTCTTCGAATTATATTACGCCGTCAAGGTAACCCATTGGCTTACCCTCTCACCGGACATCCAATATATTATGGACCCCGGCGCCAACCATGACGGACGAGACACAACCGTTCTGGGAATTCGCCTCGGAATGCAATTCTGAGAAGTCCGCCTCTACTTTTCTCTCCGCTTGTGCGAGGAGGGAATCGCCATGATTTTACGATACTTGGCGACGGTGCGACGGGCGACGGTAACCCCCGCTTCCTTGAGTTTAACGACAATCTCATCGTCGTTGAGCGGACAAGTCCGGTCTTCCGCATCGATAATCTCTTTGATTTTTTCCCGAATGGCATCATAACTCACCGATCGACCGTCATCGGTTTCCTTGCCGCCCATGAAAAATGAGCGCAACGCAAAAATACCCCGCGGCGTAAGCATGTACTTTTCCGCCACCGCACGTGAAACCGTAGCCACATGGATGCCCAACTGATCCGCCACCTGCGACATCGGCAAAGGTTTCATGAATCGCGGACCATTATCCAGAAAACCTTTTTGCGCATCGACAATCGCCTGCGATACCCTGCGAAGTGTTTCACGCCGTTGTTCAATCGCGTCGATAATCCACTGGGCCGACTGCATATTGTTGCGGATATATCGCCGCGTCTGCGAATCGGTGCCCGAATCCTGAAGCATACGCCGGTAATAGCTCGAGATATGCAGCTTCGGCAATGAATTTTCAGGAACCGTCGCTTTATACGAATCGGTCTGCTCGTCATACTCCACAATCACATCCGGCACAACATATGCCGTCGGGCTTCCCCCCACCGCCAAACCCGGATACAACACCAGACGCAAACGGATAAAATCCACCGCCGAACGAATCTGATCGAGCGTAAATCCCGTCTGATGAGCAATCTTCTGGTACTGCTGATTCTGAAGTTCGTCGAAATAATGCGAAATCACTTCTTTTTCGACAAACCGCTCTTCCGGCTGGGCCTGCAATTGCAGCAAAAAACATTCCTGCGGCGTTCGAGCGCCCACTCCGGGCGGATCGAGAGATTGAACTTTTTCCAATGCCCGTTCCCAGCGTTCCGGCGACGCGGGCAAACCACTTACCTGGGACAGCGTTTCAAACGAGGCGCGAAGATACCCATCGGCATCAATATAATTAATAATAGCTTCGCCCATCTGTTGGGTTTCTTCGTCGAGGTCCAGCAAATCGAACTGCGAAACCAAATAGTCGTTCAGAGAAGTTTCTCTTGCCGCGGTATTGGCCAGGGCCTGGAGTTTCGGATCTTCATCGCCGTGGCGAAAACGGCTCGACCCCGGTCGATCCAGATAATCATCCGCGTCGAAGGAATTTTCACTCAAATCCAGTTCGGAAAATTCGTCGGCGCTCGAGTCGCCCGCGTCGGACGTATCTCGCGAAATCTCAGCGGGATCAACCAATTCCGCATCGGCAGAAGGCTCCATGCCTTCTTCCGGCTCATGGACTTCCAGAACAGGATTTTTTTCCATTTCCTGTTCCAGACGCTCCTCCAATGCCATCAGAGGCAGTTGCAAAATCTCCATGGACTGGATCATTCTGGGTGCCAGCCGAAGCTTTTGTTCTATTCGGAGTTGTTGAAGTGTATCTAAATGCATATTCTTTCTTGTATAAATATAAACCTGTTATTATATTATAATGCACTTTCCGGCATGGAGCAATGAAAGTTCGGTAATTTGAGATTTCGACATGGGCCGGATAAAATATTTCATATTCCCATTAAATTGCGTGGAA
>JAAZAW010000049.1 GCA_012514125.1 Phycisphaerae bacterium
CGGAATTGACTTATTGAATGCGCGGTACTTTAATGTCAATAAACTATTTCAGGCAGTATGAGCTTCGAAATCGGGATATCGTGACATTAGCCCCCGCGCACGAAGTAAATGGAATTAGTATAAAACGATCCTTATCGTCTATGCTCAACGGCCAAAGGCCCTCTCCTCCAATAAACAGGAGACAATGAAGAAATTACTTTTTTAGAATCAGGAATTAACGAATGGCAAATCTCATTTTTCACGGCGCCGCCGGCGAAGTGACCGGCTCAATGCACCTCATCGAATACAAAGGCCGATACATCGCCCTTGATTGCGGCTTGTTTCAGGGACGCCGAGCCCAGGCCAACGAAAAAAATCGAAACTTCCCCGTCCATCCATCAAAAATCGAAGCCGTCATCCTTTCACACGCCCATATCGACCATTCGGGCCGTCTGCCGAGACTCGTCAAAGACGGTTTCAGGGGAACCATTTACGCTACACCCGCAACACATGACCTGGCCGCCATTTTGCTCGCCGATTCCGCACACATCCAAACGGAAGACGCCGAATTCTTCAACCGAAAACGTCGGAAAAATGGCGAACCGGAAATCGAACCTCTCTACAGCGATGAAGACGCCGTCAGAACAATGACTCATTTCCTCTCCGTCTCCTATGGCCGAACCTTGGATATCGGTGGGGGGATCAAAATTAAATTCTCCGATGCGGGCCACATTCTCGGCTCGGCCATTGTCGAAATCGAAATTCCTTCAGAAGGAAACGAACGTCCCATTAAACTGCTCTTCAGCGGCGATCTGGGCCGCCACCAAATGCCGATTCTCCGCGATCCGACCCCCATGCCGCAATGCGACTACCTCATTACTGAAAGCACCTACGGCGCGCGGGTCCACGACAATCCCGTCGATATGAAAGAAAAACTCCGCGATCAGATCCAAATGGCCGTCTCCCGCTCAGGCAAGGTCATCATCCCTTCCTTCAGTGTCGGACGAACCCAAACCCTGATCTATTATCTGCATCAGCTCATGCACGAAGGCCGGCTTCCCGCCGTCCCGATTTTCGTCGATTCGCCCCTGAGTGTCGATGCGACTCACATCTTCCGCGCTCATCCCGAATGCTACGACACCGAGGCCCGCAACATGCTTAACAAAATGGGTGATATCCTCGGCGACGGTTGCTGTCGATTTATCCATGCGACCGAAGATTCCAAGAAGCTAAACGATTTTAATAAACCCTGCGTCATCATCTCCGCCAGCGGCATGTGCGAAGCAGGACGAATTCTCCATCATCTGGCCAACTCCGTCAGCGATCCTAAAAATACCATCCTCATCGTGGGCTTCCAGGCCATGCACACCCTGGGCCGCCGAATCGTCGAACGTGAACCCGAAATCAAAATCTTCGGACGAATGTACCCGCTTAAGGCCCATATCAAAACGCTCAACGGTTTTTCCTCGCACGCCGACACCGTCCAGTTCCGTTCCTGGTTCTCCGGAAACGGGACAACCACCAAACAAACCTTCATCGTTCACGGCGAACCCGAACAGCAGGCAGGCCTGGTTACGCTGCTCAACGAACTCAATTACAAAAACGTCACGATTCCCAAAATGGGCGATACATTCCCCTTGAATTGACATCAAGGGGAATTGTTCCTCGCCTTGTGTATTTCGGTTTTATCCAATCGCACAATTCCCGCGTTCGCCGGTGCGGATGCGGACGCATTCTGTCATCGGCAGTACAAAAATTTTGCCTGCCCCGATTTCTTCTTCGCCGTCGCTGCGTGCTCCGGCGATGATCGCCCGGATCGTCGGTTCGACAAAATCGTCATTGACGGCGATTTCCAGTTTAATTTTTCGAAGCAGATTTCCCGATTCCTTCACCCCGCGGTAAATTTCGGTAATCCCTTTCTGACGTCCGTGTCCCAGTACTTCGCTCACCGTCATCAAATTGACATCCGCCTTGTAAAGTTCCGCTTTAACATAATCCAGCCGGTGTGGTTGAATAATCGCAATGATCATTTTCATCTCGCCGATACTCCTTGTATAAATTTCTTAGTAATTCTCCATCGTCACGACTCCAAAGCCTGTCGAGGGGATCAACTTCCAACCCCCTAATCTAGCACCGTATATGCCCCTTCGTGATGCTGCGTCAGGTCCAGTCCGAGAATCTCATCTCGTTCGCTGACCCGAAGTCCGATCACCGCATCGACTGCTTTCAGAATAATCGCTGTTATGACCAGCGAATACCCGATCGTTACACCGGTC
>JAAZAW010000050.1 GCA_012514125.1 Phycisphaerae bacterium
ATGCTGATGATTCTGATCGCTTTGGTTTTGGGGATCAAAATGCCGGATTTGGATCATTGGCTGGAAAAATCTTCTTTTCAGACGCTCCAGGGATGGAGTTATAGCGGTAATGCGGAAGGGGCACGTATCATCATGGATACGGTGGCCAGTTCAATGATCGGTGTGGCGGGCGTTGTGTTTTCGATTACGATTGTCGCTTTATCGTTGGCGGCGAATGAATTTGGTTCTCGTCTTTTGCATAATTTCATGCGGGATAAGATCAACCAGACCGTCCTGGGCGTTTTTCTGGCGACGTTTTTGTATTGTCTGCTGATTTTGCGCAGTATTCGGGGGGAAAACGGAGGAGTTGTTCCTCACCTTTCGGTCACGTTGGGTATCGTTCTGGCCATTTGCAGTCTGTTTTTTTTGATTTTCTATATTCATCATATCGCCCAGGAGATTCAGGCACCGCACGTGGTAAAGGCGGTAAGCGAGGAACTGGACGAAGTGATCGATTGGATGTTTCCCGAAGATGTGGGGCAGGAGTCGGATGAAAACGCATTGGTGACCGATGTCCGGGAGCAGGAAGTAGAAGATCGTTTCAAAACGAACGTGGTGGATATGCGACCGTTATACAGCGGATATATTCAAACCGTCAACACCGATAGTCTCTTGGCTTTAACGATCAAACAGGATGTCATCGTCAAGATCAAACGCGAGCCGGGGGCTTTTGTTCTTACGACCGATACCGTGATGAAGGTATGGCCTTGTGAAAAAGTCGACGATAAGCTGATCAAACAGTTGCGATCCACTCTGGTCATCGCCAACCAACGGACGATGGATCAGGATGTGCTTCATGGTTTGGATCAATTGGTGGAAGTTGCCCTTCGCGCGTTATCACCGAGTATGAATGATTCGTTTACGGCGATGCAGTGTCTGGACTGGCTGAGCCACGCGCTGATTCGCTTGGCGAACAAGAAAATTCCTTCGCCCTATCGGCGTGACGATCGGGGTCAGGTTCGTGTGATTGCCTATCCGGTGGAATTTCAAAGCATGGCTTATGAAGCGTTTACCATGATTCGCCAGAACAGCCGGAATAATGCGGCAGTGACGTTTCATCTTTTGGAGACGCTCCGGGATATTTTATATCATGTTCGTAATCCCAAATATCGAACCATCCTTCAGAATCACGCCGCATTAGTTTACGAACAGGCCCGGCGAACACTACAGGAGGAAGCGGATATCAAAGACCTTGAAGAACGTTATCAACAGGTGCTTTCATCGCAACCGGAATAAGGGATCGTGCGCGGCGGATAGGAATTAACTGGGAGCCGGGCCGCTGGTTTCGCGTTCGATGACTTTGGCTTGGACAATGACCTGGCAAGGCGGACATTTTGGATCGTTGAGCCGGCGGTTGATCAAACGGACCGCTTCCTGTCCCATCCACATACGGTGAATATTCACGGTACTCATTTGTGGATGTGAATGGGAACTGAAATCGGAATCGTCGAATCCGAAGATACTCAGTTCACCGGGAACATTGATTCCGTGGTCAAAAGCCATCCGCAGGACGCGATAGGCAAACGAATCTCCCGGGCAGACAATGGCCGTTGGGCGTTCCGGATCTTTCAGATAAGCCTGGAATCCGCCTTCCATGCGTTCCAAGAAGGGTTTATCGTTTATTTCCTCGGAATAGATGCGGGAATAGTTCAATCCCGCTTCGTCCAGACCGCTTTCATATCCCCGTAATCTTGTGATGGAATGATGGACAATCTGGCCTGTTTGGTCACGATCGGCCCAGAAGGCGATTCGCTGGTGTCCTAATTTCACCAGATGCCGAACGACCATCCGCACTCCGCCTTCATCGTCGGGAGCGACCGAATCCGCATCGGTGACACCTGGAAGGGCGTTTAAAATGACGATCGGAGTCTTTTCCTGATAGATATCCATGCTTTCGGCGTCAAAGTGACCTCCCAGCAGAATGGCACCTCGACAGTTTGAATCGCGGATCGTGTTTCGAAACCAGGAAGCCCTCTTCACGGTATTTTCGTCAGCGTGACAAACGGTTAACGTTCCCTGGCGTTTGCGGACTTCTTTTTCTGCGCTATATAAAAACTGGCCGTAAAAGCTGGAGAAGGAGTAAATCAGGCTTTCACAATCGTCTCCCTGTTTCGTCGCTTTCATGATAAAGAGGATATTTCCCAAACCTTGGGGTTTCTTGTTGCGATTAGGTGCATACCCCATTTCTTTGACGATACGCAAAACTTTTTGTCCCGAAGAACTCTTGTCCGTACACCCTTTTCGGAGGATGCGGCTGACTGTAGCAGCTGAGACTCCAGCTTTGCCTGCGATATCAGATAATTTAACGCCCACG
>JAAZAW010000051.1 GCA_012514125.1 Phycisphaerae bacterium
GTTCTTTTTGAGGTTGCTCAACACATGGAACACCGCCATGGAGGCCAGAACCACCGCAACGAGAAGCGTTGGTATCTGCCATTTGTCGGAAAGTTCTTTGAAAAATAATTTACGCCATCCTGGCTGCATCTTAAGGGACTCCATCCCCAAAAATATCCAGCAACATGCCTTCAAAATCAAAAACCAAACGGCAATCTGAACCATACAAAGACTGCCCAGACCAGCCATTCCTTAGAACGTTACCCTCTACGATAAGATCGATCAAAAACCGGCGCGATCAAGAAACATTTTGATCTTTGCCAGCGAATATCGGGACTTGAGTCGTTTGATTAACGCCAGACGACGAAAGACCTCCGCATCATACAGACGATGACCGGTTTGTGTCCATCGACTTTCCTGAATCAGCCCCATCGCTGTGTAATTGTGAACTGTTTGACGGGAAAATCCCGAATACTGTATCACTTCGCCGATCCGATAGAGCTTTGGGGGGGGTGTACATTGATCGCCCAGCTCCGAAAGGATCGCATTAAGTTCCGCTTGATCAAATCCCATCTCAGGGATGTCCGTCAGGATCGTCTGATCGATTGTATTCGTCGAGGGTTGTGCCTGATTCATGATCACTCCAAATTACCAATCCTGATTATGCTTCATAAAAGTTGTTGTTGGCTCGTAATCAGTCAGAATAAAAACTTTATTTCGCAGCCGTCCATGCCGATGAGGCAATGCCCACCTGTTCAGGAACTGACGGACCACCTGAAAATTTACATCCTGACTCGACTTTCAAAAAGCATTATATGTTTTATAAAATGTCTATCATGTTTGGAGCCAACCGTCAAGGAATAAAGTCCTATAAAGAGAAAAAGTTTATCGGTCTCTTGAGAATGGGAAGGAAAAGGGTGTTAAGTAGTAATGGAAAATAAAGTAAAAGTAAACGATATTTAACAAAGAATTATCCTGAAATCTTTGTTATCCACGAGAATAGCACGTTGGAAAAGGATAATGAGCAAAACTATATTATTAAAAATTGTTATAATGAATGAGGGAAATTAGGTTAACAAAATACGAATATACCCGAATAAAAAACGAAAATTCGTCTTTGTCGGGTGGCAGTCAAAAATGTTTTTAAAAAAAGTAGAAGAAATTAAAGGAAAAGAAAGTTAAAAGACGAATTATTAATATAAGGAAATTGATTCGGGATTTACCGAAGAAATTTCAACTATTTATTTTTGGCTTCTTTCCCCTCCGGAAAGCACCGGGCGAGCTAATAGGCACCTGGTGCTTTCTTTTTTTGCACGGTCATTTTCTGTGACCGAGAAAAAACGGTGGAGGCGAACTTATCTTATTTTTATGCGGCCTTTTTCTTCTAATGGTCGCAAAGATTCTACTTTTTATAGTGATCGTAAATATTCCAGAATAATTCGGACGCCGAAGCCTGTTGCGCCGGTTCCCCGCCAGGGTTTTTCGTCGCTGAAGGTATCGGTGCCGGCGATATCGAGGTGAGTCCAGGGAATATTTTCGGCGAACTCCCGCAGGAAGGCGGCGGCGGTGCAGGCGGCCCCTTCGCGTCCACCGGTGTTTTTGAGGTCCGCGACCTTACTTTTCATGCGTTCGAGATATTCCGGACCGGAGGGCATGGGCCAGAGCGGTTCACCGGCATTTTCCGCGGCGGTGTTGATTTTATCGATGAGAGACTCATTGTTTCCGAAAAGTCCTGCGCGGTCGTTGCCCAGGGCTACGACGCAGCCGCCGGTGAGGGTGGCGATGTCGATGATCGCGCGGGGTTTGAGTCTCGTCGCATAGGTGAGAGAGTCGGCGAGGATCAGTCGGCCCTCGGCGTCGGTGGAAACAATTTCAACTGTTTTACCACTGGCGGTGCGGATGATGTCGTCGGGACGATAGCAGGTCGAAGAAAGTAAATTTTCGACAGCGGGGACGACGGCAACGACGTTGACAGGCAATTTCAGACGTGCCAAGGCCGTCATGATGCCCAAGGTACCGCAGGCACCGGCTTTATCGTTTTTCATAGTGACCAGAGAGTCGGTGGGTTTGATGCTCAGGCCGCCGGAATCGAATGTCACCCCCTTGCCGATAATGACGGCGTCGGGCGTGGCAGATTTTTTAGTGGATTTTTTACCGTTGTATTCGAGGACGATGAGGCGGGGTTTTTTGATCGAGCCGCACCCTACGGCGAGAATGGCGTTCATATCCATTTTCACCAGTTGTTTTTCGTCGAACACTTTACACTTCAAGCCATATTGCCGGGCGATTTTTTGTGCTTCGGAAGCCAGTGCCGGTGGGTTGATGATATTGCCGGGTTTATTGGTGAGGTTTCGGGCGTAATTTTGCGATTCCCCGATGATCGAGCCTGTGATAAAACCTTTCTTGAAGCGGTCGAAATTGGCTGTGGTCGGTGCTACAAAGACGAGTTTAAGGGAGTTATTGTTTTTGTCAGAGATAAATTCCGAATACTTATACGTTGCATAGATCGCACCTTCGGCGATGGTCTGGGCGGCTGATTCGGGGGCGAGGGTGTCGGGCAGGAGCAGGTGGATTGCCAGACCCAGCGAGGAGATTTTGAGTTTGGCGGCAACGCGGGCGACGGTTCCGGCGGCTTGTCGCAGGGTATTGGTTTTGAATTCCTTTGGATCGTCGAGGCCTACGATGATGAGTCGCTGGAAAGGCATTTTCTCGGGCATGTATAAAACGGTGAGTTGATTGGCTTGGCCTGTAGCATCTCCGAGTTTGAGAGCACGGGTAATCAGGCCGCCGGTTTGACGGTCGAGCGATTCATATTGCGTTGGAAGTTTGGTTGTATTTTTGAACAGGCTGATCGCCAGGGCGTCGCCTTTGAAATGTTCGAGACGAATGTTGGTGATGTTCGATGACGATTGAGTTGATTTTTTAGCCATATTTTTATCCTTATAATTTTATCATACTTTGTGTTTTCAAAATTATAGCATAAATGTTGGGCAAGTGAGTGGGAAAGTTAAAAGTTGGAAGAGAAGAAGGTGAATTTTTGCGATGTCGGAGATGGATCAGTCGGTTTTATAGAGACGAGCGAGAATTTGAACAGGGTGCAGGGCGGGCAGGTGGGTCAGATGGGTCAGCTGCATTCGGCAGGCGCTGCATTCGCTGGTCAGCAGATCGTAATTTTTCCGGCGGACGGCCTGGACGAGCGGTTGGCCGATGGTCCGGGAAAGGTCGTTGTTTTTTTTGTTCATGCCGAAAGTTCCCGCCAGGCCGCAACAGTTGTCGGGCAGGTGGTCGAGAGTGAGGCCTGGAATTTGTCGTAACAATTCATAGCCCGGTTGCCCGATGTCCAGTTGACGCAGGTGGCAGGGGGTGTGATAGGCCACGGTGATCGGATCAATGGGGGAATCGATTTTCAGTGTTTTTTCGTTATATAACTGGTAGAGGAAGTCGCAGCCGTCGCGGACTTTTTTGGTGACGGCGTCAAGATTTTTATCATCAATCAGGTTTTTGTATTCGTGGGTCAGGCATAGCGTGGCGGTGGGTTCGAAGCACAGGATCAGATCGATATCGTCCAGATAGCGTGAGAGCTGACGGACGTTGTATCGGGCGGCGCGTCGAGCCTGTTCGAGATAGCCGTAAGCGATGGCGGGCATGTCCGAGCCGCACTGTTCGGGAATGATCAGTTCAATGCCGCCTGCGGCGCAGGCGCGGACGATATCACGGGCGAGTTGTTTGTCGTGATATCGGGCGAAAAGATCGGTGAACCAGAGGGCTTGAAATTTTGGATTTTTCGGGCGATATTCGGCAGCGAGCCGACGAAGCGACTGGAGCGTTCCGGGAAAGGCGAACGGCGGCAGGGGAGCGCGGGCGCCCAGTCCCTGGAATTTTTCCATGATATTGCGAACACCGATTTTTTTTAGGAAATGGTTGACGACGGGGGCGAATTTTGAAGCGAGCCATTCGAAATATTCGCTGTCGATGAATGTTCGTTCGATGAGCGAATGACCTCGGAGTCGCCGACGGATAGCGCGGAGTTCGACGATGAGTTTGGGAATCTGGACGGCACTGGGACATTCGCGGGAACAGTTTCCGCACAGCAGGCAATTGTCGAGGACGATTTTCGCGGAAGGCGAGAGCAAATCTTTCGGGTTAAGTTGACCTGTGAGATAATTGCGAAGGAGGTTGGCTTTGGCGCGGGGCGATGAATGTTCATCGCCGCGAGCGCGGAAGATCGGGCACATCAGTTGGGCATTGTTGAACGATTTGCATTCCGCGCAGCCGTTGCATAGTTCCGTATGATCGATGAAATCCCGGTCGTGGTATAATAGTTCCGGTGATAAACGACTGGGCTGATGGGATTCGTCGGCGCGGAGGTTTTCCAGGGGAATGTCAGTGTTATTGGCGATGATCTTGCCGGGGTTCAGGATCGATTCGGGGTCGAGCATGAATTTGATTTTTTCCATGAATTCATACGCCTGGCCGTATTGTTTGCGCAGTGCCCAGCTTCGGACCAGGCCCGTGCCGTGTTCTCCGCTGATGGTTCCGCCGAGCGACCAGACGAGTTCGTAGGCGTCGCGGACAAGGGGCTGGACTTTGTTTCGATCGTCGGAATTGTGCAGGTCGATGAAAGGTCTGATGTGGAATTCGCCTGCGCCGGCGTGGCCATAGAAACTGGTCTGGACGGCGTATTTTTCGAAGATCGATTTCATGCCCGCGAGATATTCAGGGAGTTTGGCGGGTTCGACGGCGATGTCTTCGATAACGGCGATGGGGCGCGCGTGTCCGGGGCGTCGAAACAGGAGCGGCACGGCATTTTTTCGTGCGGCCCAGTGCGGTTTTTGTTCTGTTGGAGTTTTGAGTTCCACGAGAAAAACATGTGCGCCGAACTGGGCTTTGAGACGTTTTTTGCACTGGTTCATGCGGTCGGCGACTTCGGAACTGTTTTCGCCGTCGAAGTCGATCATGAGCGACGCTTGTGCGTCGGGGAGTGTCTGACGAAATGATACGCTCGATTCGCGAGCCAGTTCCAGCAGCGTTCGGTCCATAAGCTCGATAGCGCCGGGGTTGTATTCGAGGATCAAATTGGTCGCAACGGCACTGAAGAGAAATTCATCGAAGTTGGCGGAGAGGACCATTTTGACGTTGGGTATCGGCACCAGTTGCAGAGTCATTTCGGTGAAAAGGGCCAGCGTGCCTTCGGAGCCTGCGAAGAGCTTGATGAGGTCGCCTCCGGTTTTTTCGAGAAACGCCTTGAGGTTGTAGCCTGCGCGGTTGCGTTTGGCGCCGGGCCAGCATTGTTCGATGATTCGTCGATGCGGCTGGAGTTGTGTGAAAATTTTTCGTTCCAGATTGTTCCAGTTGAGTTCACCTGTTTTTAGAGTTGTGCCGTCGGCGAGAAGGGCGGTTAGCGAGAGCAGGTTGTCGCCGAAAAAGCCGTATCGAAGGGAGTGGGCGCCGGTGGCGTTGTTGGCTAGCGATCCACCGACTGTGGCACGCGATGCGCTGGAGGGGTCGGGTCCGAATTGTCGGCGGGCGGGCGCGAATCGACGATTGATTTCGTCGAGAATGACGCCGGGCTGGACGGTGACGGTTCCGTTTTGAAGATCGACCTGCGTGATGTTGTTCATGTATCGCGAGAAGTCGATGACGATACCCGTGGTGAGCGATTCACCGGCGAGTCCGGTTCCCGCGCCGCGAGGAGCGATGGGCAGGCCTAACTCGCGGGCGAGCAGGACAAGTCGCGTGGCGTCGTCATGATCGCGAGGGGCGACGACGAGGGCAGGAACTTGTTTATAGATGCTCGCATCGGTGCTGAAAAGCATCCGGGTGACGAGGTCTTCGCGCACATCGCCTTTGATGAGCGGCGCGAGACGCTTGGCCAGGAGCCTGGGACTTATTTTCACAGCGGTATCGGTCAAAGGACTATTCCTTAAATAAAATCAAACGATTAATTATACCGCGGTGAAAATTGTATGAAAAGTTTGAAAGTATAAAGTGTCGGCCTGCACTTAAGGCAGGGGGGGAAATAGTTGGCGGATGAGCCTAATGGTGGGTTTCGGAAAACCCTACCTATGAGCAAGCCGTTGTCAAGTCGGAAGCGTACTTTTTTTGCGGAATGCTCCAACCACCTATTCGGCATCGTTCATTTCGAGCGTGCCACTAATCTAAATTCGAGCCGGCCTCATTCACCCTAATGTCATGACAAGGCTGTCCTTGGTACAATGATGTACCGGGAACAAAAACTTTTTTTGGAGGACAGCCTTATGATCTTTGTTGGTATGGATGTACATGTGCGTAACAGCTATTTAATCGCAACGGATGAAAAAGGTCAAGTGCTTAAAAAAAGTCGCGTGTCCAATGATCGGGACGCGCTGGCCGGGTTTCTGGACGACCTGGGAGCCGAATCGATGCGGGTGTGTTTGGAGAGTACGACCAATTCGCGGCCGATCGTTTGCTTTTTGGAGGCGTATGGCCGGCAGGCGGGAATCGATCTGACGGCGGATGTGCTCGATGCGCGTCGGCTTCGGATCATTGCCGAGAGCACGGCCAAGTGCGATCGCGTGGATGCGGCGGCGATCTGCGAACTGGCGCGATCGAACCTGAAGCTGCCGGTGTGTTATATGCCGGACGATGAGGTTTTCGCGTTGCGGGAGCATCTGCGGAGCCGGCAGGATCTGGTTCGGGTTCGAACGATGCTCAAGAATCGGGTGCACGCGGTGCTGCATCGGCGAGGGATTTTGCCGCCGGAGCAGGGACTTTTTGCGATGGACGGTCGGATGTTTTTGAAGCAGATGCCGCTGGACGAGGCGGGCCGGGAGATTCTGGATCGGATGATGCGGTTGATCGCGTCGCTCGATGAGGAACTCACGGCCTCGATTCGGTCGTTGCGGACGCTTTCGCAGCGACCTCGCTGGCAGGTGGAGGCAAGACGACTCCAGACGATTCCCGGGGTGGGGCTGATCACGGCGATGACGATTCTGGCGGAGCTGGGTGATTGGCGACGGTTTAAGAGCCGGGCGGCGGTGGCGAATTATTCGGGGCTGGTGCCAGTGGTTCGCGACAGCAACGACAAGCAATTTCGCGGCGGGATCACTCATCGCGGCTCGAATCATCTGCGATCGGTACTGACGGAGGCGGCATGGGTATCGATTCGCCGGGTACCGAAGTATCAGCAGCTGTATTCGCGGGTGCGTTTCAAACGGAACGCCGCGACCGCGATCGTGGCGGTGGCCCGTGAACTGCTGGAAGATGCGTTTACGCTGTTGTGCAAACAGGAAGATTTTCGTTACGTCCCGACGTCGGCCGATGAGCCGATGACGGACACTCGCAGCGATCGCGAGATCGCGATGAGCGTCGCAGGCTGAAGTCCGGTTGGCCTGAGCCGAGGTCGCTATCTCCGCCGGCAATAAGGTCGTCACCCTACGTGAGCCGCCGCTCGAATGCGACACTGTGGA
>JAAZAW010000052.1 GCA_012514125.1 Phycisphaerae bacterium
ATGCGCGGTACTTTAATGTCAATAAACTATTTCAGGCAGTATGAGCTTCGAAATCGGGATATCGTGACATTAGCCCCCGCGCACGAAGTAAATGGAATTAGTATTAATCCGGTTCAGATCGATCGCTCCATCGGCTATGCTGCGAATGAACTCAACCGCTTGCGAAAGATCGTATTAAGCAATAGACAATTGATCGAGGATAAATGGAATGAATCCTTCGGTGGTTAAAAATATGATTCCGATGGCTTCGGATGTCTGGTTCGACAAGGACAGACTCTACGTTCGTCTGCTCGACGGCAGAGAGATCAGCGTACCCCTGGAATGGTTTCCCCGTCTTCGGGATGCGACAAAGATACAACAAAAAAAATGGCGACTGATCGGAAGAGGCATCGGCATCCACTGGCCGGAAATTGACGAAGATATTTCTATCGAATCACTGTTAAAGTGACTCATATGTCAATACGACAAATCATGCGGAAATGATCTGCCGTGATTTTATGTTTTCTTATTCTTCGAATTTTACCAACTTTCTGTTCCTTCCAAGAAAAAACAGCAAGAATCCCATCTGCCTTATTTTTTCTGAATTGACACAGTCGAATTAGCCGTCGGCGATTGGCTCGGTATCGGCGGCACGAGATCCTGCACGTCGTCGAGAGTCATTTCCAGTTCGATCAGATCATAGATTCCGGCCATTTTTTCCAGCCGATGGGCGGCTATTTTTTTTGTGAGGTCCAAATGGAAGGCGGTTTTGATTCGGGCTTCCCAATAATGATATTCCTGCTGACGATGCCAGATATCCAGGACCTGCTGGTTGGATTTTCCCAAAGCCTGGGCGATACGGATTTGACTGACGATACCGAGCAGGCCGAAGTCTTCGAGATTTTCCGCATCGGCGATCAATTTGACTTCGGGCTGGCTGGGATTGGGATTTTTTAGATCGGCGATGATCTCGACGGTTTTTTCGACCATGCGCAACGGTAAGAGCTTGATGAGTATCTCACCGGCGACTCGGCCACTGCGGGCCAGCAGTTCGGTGTCGGCGGGTTTACTGTAAATTTGTCCGGCTTCGAGTTCGGCGTGTCGAACCAGATCGACCCATCCGGCGTCGTGAAACATTGCCGCGGCGGCCAGGATGATTTCATCGATCCGAAGACCGGTCAATGCGGAATCTTTGAGGAGAAAACGAGCGGTTTCGAGAATACGGGCACTATGATCGAAGACCAGTTCGGGCGAGACGCGCGAGGCGGGTCTGCCGCTTTTGGTGATCGCCCAGTCGCGGGTGAGATATTCTCTGGCTTTTTCGATGATGTCGGTGTCTCTGACGGGATTCATGGGCCTTCCATACGATTTGATATTTATATCCCGATAACTTATTTAATTATGTTACACAAAATTAACAAGTTATTGTAGCAAATTTTTATGGCAATTACCAAGCCTCTTCAAAAAAAGGTTGGGCGTGACGATTTTTTGAGGGTTTGTTCTTTTTGACTTTATCCACGCCTCGGAGTTGACTATACTACGATATCGTATCCAAGGGTGGGCATTCACCCGGCTATTGGTATTTGTTGTGAATAAAAACAGGAGTGTGTAAACGATGTCGACGGCATTTATATTTCCAGGTCAGGGAACACAGTTTACCGGCATGGGTCTGGACTTATATGAAAACAGCCCTGCCGCCCGGACGATTTATGAGCGTGCCGATGAAATTCTTGGATTTAAGCTTTCGGAGCTGAGTTTCAGCGGCGATCAGGAAAAGCTCAACGCCACGGACATTCAACAGCCTGCCATTTTTGTCATGTCTGTTGCCTGCCTGGAAGCGGTGCGTGCCAGCGATAAATATAAGACGGTTCAGCCCGCTTATGCGGCGGGGTTGAGTTTGGGGGAATATACGGCGTATTATGCCGCGGGATCGCTGGATTTTGTTTCGGCGCTGGAACTGGTTGCGGCGCGAGCGAGATATATGCAGGAGGCGGCGAAAGCGAGCGACGGAGGGATGGTTGCGATCATCGGTCTGGATGACGAGAAAGTCGTCGAGTTGTGCAAGCAGTGTGCCCAGGGCGATGTTCTTGTTCCTGCGAACTATAATTGTCCGGGACAGGTGGTTGTTTCGGGCCATCGCGCCGCGTGTGCAAGAGTTGCGGAGGAAGCGGAAAAGGCCGGCGCGATGAAGGCAGTAATTCTGGACGTAGCGGGCGCGTTTCACAGTCCGCTCATGCAACCCGCAGCAGAACGACTCAGGAGTAATCTGGAAAACGCGTGTTTTCAGACGCCCAACATTCCGGTGATTGCGAATGTCGATGTGGGTTTTCACAACGAAGTTCCCGATATACGCGAGAGTCTTTACCATCAGGTGACCTCCAGCACATACTGGGGGCAATCGGTGGTGAAGCTTATGGAGCTGGGCGTTGACAATTTTATAGAAATCGGCCCGAAAAGAACCCTGGCGGGTTTTCTTAAACGTATCGATCGAAAAGCAAAGTGCTCGAACGTCGGGACGTGGCAGGAATTGCATTAAACAATCGTTCATTTTTCCGTCTGACGATTGAGAGTCGGCAGGTGGACGTTTTTTTAACTTGAAAGGAATGAATTATGAGTTTGCAGGACAAAATCGCATTTGTAACGGGTGGTTCGCGTGGTATCGGACGGGCGATTGTATTGTCATTGGCGCAAGAAGGCGCTACTGTTGTGGCGGTGGCACGCAATGAAGATAAACTTAACGAGGTGGTTAAAGAGGCAGAAGGTTTCAGCGGAAAGGTTGTTCCGAAGATCGTCGATATTGGCGAGAGCAAACAGCTTTCGTCGGCAATTGAAGAGACGGTGGAGAAATTCGGTCGGCTGGACATTCTGGTCAACAATGCGGGAATTACGCGCGACGGCCTGCTCATCGGAATGGAAGACGATCAGTTCGATGAAGTGATTAATATTAACCTGCGATCGGCATTTATCGCCATGAAAGCAGCGGCGAAAGTCATGATTCGCCAACGATTCGGGCGTATCATCAATATTACCAGTATCTCAGGCGTGATGGGAAACCCCGGGCAGTGCAACTATTCCGCCGCCAAAGCGGGAATGATCGGGCTGACCAAATCGGGCGCCAAGGAACTTGCCAAACGGGGCGTTACCGTTAACGCCATCGCACCGGGATTCATTACAACCGACATGACGGAGAATCTTCCGGACAAACTCAAAGACACCATCAATTCGGTTATTCCGATGCAGCGTTTCGGCAAACCGGAGGAAATTGCTTCGGTAGTCAAGTTTTTTGCTTCCGAGGCATCGAGTTACGTTACAGGGCAGGTTCTCATCGTGGACGGCGGCCTGCATATGTAATTTCAGACGGACACATTCGAAAATCGATTCTCTCGCGACAAGGGCAGGACAAGTTCCTGCCCTTTTTTCATTGGCGGCCAAGGAAATGTTTCTAGAATTTTCAATTTTAACCTTCCGGGTTTTGCCCTTAAAAAAAAGCTTGTTGTGTTGAAACTTAGCGAATAACATGAATATAGCGATTATGCTCAGAGGCCGACGTTGAATATCTCGGGGGAAACGGCAGGTCTCTAACAATTTTTTTTGTGAGGGGGATATATCCATGAAGAACCTATTTTCGTTAACGAGTCTGGCCATGCTGCTTATCGGCATAGGCATTTTAATCGGTGGATGCAAGAGAGAAGAAGGGCCTCCGCCTGCGTCCGAACCTCAGACCACCACACCTTCGGATCAGCAACGGGACAGCGGAACCGATGGGACCACGTATCAACGCGATACGCTCCCTGGTGAAACTCCCAGCGAAAGGCCCCAGGCTGAAGAACCCGCCCCATCGACCCCGGACACCACCGGTCCACAACCTGGTGAGGGTACCGAAGGAACCGGTCCGGGAACAACCGAACCACCGGATCAAACGAATGGCGGCACAGGACAGTTCAATACACCCGGCCAGGGCGGGTCGTCTGAAACCGGACAGTAACAGGGACGAGAAATGCAACGACGCTAAGACATCGGAAACTTACACATCATTTAAATGCGGTAAGAGTTCTGTAAAAACGTCTGAGTCTTTTGACAGGCAAAGGGCGATTTATGGAACTCTTGCCGTTTGCTGTCGAAGGAGGTCAGATGTGTATAATTTCTTGTTGAGATTGCTGGCACTTGTGGCGGTGATATTGCCCATTCTGGTGATTATCATCATCGGCATTATGATCTATCCGATGGAACCACCGGCTGAGCAACCAACCCCTGTTACTGCAACTCAACGCTCCCGTTTCGTGCCGGCGCGAGATGGGGGAACTTCGCAGGAACTTCTTCAACCTTCCGGCGTTGTGATCGACAACACCCGGATCGTTCGGGTTACAATTCGCCGACTCAAATTTATTCCTGATCCGATCATCGTCGTTGAAGGTGAAACCGTTCGTCTTGAGGTGACCAGTCAAGATGCCCCACACAACATTGCCATTGAAGACTTGAACATTAATCAGAAAGTCGAACCCCTGGCGCCAGAGACGATTGAATTCACAGCGGATCGTCCCGGCCGTTATTCGATGACCTGCTCGGTCAACTGCGGTATTGCCGATCGGCATCTCGAAGGCGAATTGATCATACAAGAAAAAGCCGAATGACCAACCTAAAAATCGCTTTGAGGTAACTGAGCCAATTGAGCCGCGGTGAACACCGGGCCGTCTTTGCAAACATAGGTTGAACCGATATTA
>JAAZAW010000053.1 GCA_012514125.1 Phycisphaerae bacterium
CCTGGCACCCAAAAAACCACGATTTTTCTCACCGCAAACACCCGGATTTTGTACAAAACGTACAATTACCTCCCACGCCAAAGGCAGGCTCACCCGCCAACCCTCACCAATTATCCTTCCCGCAATGCGCAGACAGACACTTCTACGATCATTTTCCATGTTTTGAATTGAACCTTCCCCAACTAGTTTTATAATGGATAAAACTTTTACCTTTTACGGATTATAATTATGGCAAAGACTTTATCGTACAAACAATCGGGCGTGAATATCGATATAGCCGACGACTGGACCGAAACCATCAAAGGCATGGTCAAAAAAACCTATGGCCCCAGACTGCTCTCAGGGGTCGGCGGCTTCGCCGGCCTTTTCCGTCTCGATTACGATGAAAAACTCTTCAAACGCAATTATAAAAAACCCGTCCTGGTCGCATGCACCGACGGCGTGGGCACCAAAATCATCGTGGCCATGCAAGCCAATCGACTCGACACCGTCGGCGTCGACCTGGTCGCCATGAGCGTCAACGATATGATCGTCTGCGGGGCTGAACCCCTGTTTTTCCTCGACTACATGGCCGTCGGAAAACTTGCCCCGAAAAGCACCGTGGAACTGCTCAAAGGAATCACCGAAGGCTGCCGACAGGCCGATTGCTCCCTCATCGGAGGTGAAACCGCCGAAATGCCCGATCTTTACGATGAAAAAGAATTCGACCTCGCAGGATTCGCCGTCGGCGTCGTCGAACTCAAAAAAATTATCAACGGCTCACAAATCGAACCCGGCGATACCATCCTGGGTCTGGCCTCCAGCGGCCTGCACAGCAACGGCTATAGCCTAGCACGCAAAATTATCTTCGAAAAACTCAAACACAAAGTCGATGACGAACTCCCGGGCTTCAATTGCACCGTCGCCGACGAAATGCTCAGACCCACCCGCATCTACGTCAAATCGATCATGACCGTCCTGAACAAGTACAAGGTCAAACAACCCATCCGAGGCATGGCCCACATCACCGGCGGCGGACTCGTCGGCAATATCCCGCGCGTTCTGCCCGCAAACTGCACCGCGGTCATCAACACCGACACGTGGCAAGCCCCAAAAATCTTTCAATACCTGGAAAAGAAAGGCCCCGTCAAACGTTCCGAAATGTTCCGGGTCTTCAACATGGGCATCGGCATGGTCCTGATCGTCCGTTCCGCATTCGCCAACCCCCTGATCAAGGAACTCGCCGACCTGGGCGAAACCATCTACAAAATCGGACGAATTAAACGCGGCAAACAGGAAGTCGAATTGCGCTAATCGTCGTAATGAATCCAAGAAGACGCCCGCTGCCGAGCTGCGCCCCTATTCGCAAAAAACGGCATGAACCTTCATCCTACGACCTCTTCTTCCGCAAATCCGCCACCACATCATCGATAATCTTATCAAGCCGATGTTTAGGCTGATACCCGATGACCCGATGAACCTTTTCAAGCGAAGGCACCCGACGACGCATATCGTCGAAATCCTTCCCATAGGCTTCATCATAGGAGATAAAGACCTTCCTGGACTTCGACCCCGTCCGTTCAATAATGAAATCCGCCAATCCTTCGATGGAAATTTCCTGATTATTGCCGATATTGAAAAGCTGACCATACGCACGAGGTTCCCGCATCAACGCGATCAACGCATCGGTCACATCGTCCACATGCCCGAAACATCGACATTGCTTGCCGTCGCCGTAAATCTCGATCGGCTCATCTTTAAGCGCCCGTTCAACGAATCGCGGAACCACCATCCCATACTGCCCCGTCTGACGCGGACCCACCGTATTAAACAACCGCGCCATGACCACAGGCAACCCATACTGGCTGTAATACGCCTGCCCCAGAAACTCATCGATCGCCTTACTGCACGCATACGACCATCGGCTAAATCGCGTCGCCCCGAAAACCGTATCGTCATCTTCGCAAAACGGCATCTTATCGCTCTTACCGTAAACCTCGCTCGTACTCGCGATAAACACGGGTTTACGAAACTTGTTGGCAATATCCAGCACCACTTCCGACCCGTGAATATTCGTCTCGATCGTATGCACGGGGCTTTGAACAATCAGCTTCACACCCACCGCCGCCGCCAGATGATAAACCATATCCACCTGCGAAATCAGCAGGTGCATCACCTGCTCGTTGCGAACCGTATCCTGAACAAACTGAAATTTTTTGTTCGAAAGCAGCGTCGCGATATTTTCCATCTTGCCCGTGGACAAATCGTCGATCACCACGACCTCGTGGCCTTGTCCCAAAAGCTTTTCCGACAAATGCGAGCCGATAAATCCCGCGCCGCCCGTAATGAGAACTTTCATCATCGATCAATACTCCTGTAATTTTCCGGGTATTATAACACCCGCTCCACCTCATTTCGACCAGTATATTCGATTTTATTCATTGCGATTTGCTTCCCGGAATTTTATTGTTATGGTCTGAACGATTACAAAAAAATCGACGTATTCGTTATCGTCCAACTTACAACTTTTTATAAGGATCTTTGCCTTGATCACAACCAAAAGCGAACAAGCCTATTCAAACGCCCAACGCCTTATCCCCGGCGGCGTCAACTCTCCCGTCCGAAGCTTCAAATCCGTCGGCGGCGTCCCGCGATTCATCCTTCACGCCAAAGGTTCAAAAATCACCGACATCGACCATAACACCTATATCGACTACATCTCTTCCTGGGGACCCACCATCCTCGGCCATGCCGACGATCGCGTTCTCGACGCCATTAACCAAACCGCACGCAACGGCCTCACTTTCGGCGCCCCCACCGAACAGGAAACCCACCTGGCGGAACGGGTCTGCAAAAACTTTCCCTCTATCGACCAACTCCGACTCGTCAATTCCGGTACCGAAGCCGTCGCCAGCGCCATCCGTCTCGCCCGAGGCTACACCCAAAAAACAAAAATCATCAAAGCCATAGGCGGCTACCACGGCCACGTCGATCAACTTCTCGTCCAGGCAGGCTCAGGCGTTGCGACCCTCGCCCTGCCCGACTCCGCCGGAGTCCCAAAGTCTCTCGCCGAACTCACCGTCCTCGTCCCCTATAACGACTTATCCGCCGTCGAAACCGCTTTCAAAAAATTCGGCTCCGACATCGCCGCCCTCCTGATCGAACCCATCGCGGGCAATATGGGTGTCATTCCACCCGTTCCAGGATATCTCGCAGGATTACGAGCCCTATGCGATCATTACAATGCCCTCCTGATTTTCGACGAGGTCATCACCGGTTTCCGAGTCGCCCCCGGCGGCGCTCAGCAACTTTACAACGTCCGACCGGACCTGACCATCCTCGGAAAAATCGTCGGCGGAGGCCTGCCCCTTGCCGCTTACGGCGGCCCTCAAACCATCATGCGGCAACTCGCCCCCACCGGCCCGGTCTATCAGGCCGGCACACTCTCCGGAAATCCCGTTGCCGTTGCAGCAGGCATTGCGACGCTGGAACAGCTTGGAAAACCTGGTTTTTATGAAACACTCGAATCCCGATCCGCCGCCCTCGCCGCCGGACTCTCGACCGCCGCCCGAGACGCCCATATTCCTCTGACCATCAACCGTGTCGGCTCGATGATGACCCCATTTTTTACTTCAGGGCCGGTCATCAATTATGACGATGTTCTGCATTCCAACAAAGATCGATACAACGCCTTTTTCCATCGCATGCTCAATCGGGGCATCTATTTAGCTCCTTCAGCATTTGAAGCTCTTTTTGTTTCGTTCGCACATAGCGACGACGATATTCGTTATACCATCGATCAAGCAAGAATTTCATTTGAAGAATGATCAACCGAGGTGTAAACTGACCTTTATTAAAGGGGACTAAACTCCCGATATTCAGACCGAAAGCCGAAATTTTTTAAACCTGGAGGTTCATCAATGGACATGAATAAAATTAACTTAGGCTATGCCGAAGGCTGGGGCATCATTTACCAGGCACGAACCGTTTTCGCAATTCTTTTGCTTGTGGCACTTGTCATCAACCTGGCGGTCTTTTTTGTCGCCAAATTTTCCGGCCTGACCCAATCCGGCGATAGGCCCATTATTGTTCAACCGTTCCTCTCCACCTTGGCGCCCTGTGCGTTGCACGAGGAACCGGCAAAAGCGACCTCAACCGCCACCGCCCCCACGACACAATCCGCCGCGCCCGCGGTTCCGGATACAGTCCGGACCGGTGAAGTTCCAGCCGATCTCGATCGGGCCGTCAAATGGTATTCCGTTTTCTCGAACATTATGGACCTTACAGCGATTATCGCCCTGGTTTCCATCATTTTTATGGTCTTTTGCGCTCTGTCGGGAATGATGATGATCATCGCCGGACACATGGCCGGTGCGGGATTTATCACCAGTGCCTTTTTCTGGTCCGTCGGCATCATCGCCTTACTCCTGCCCTGGAGCAATTTTCTTCCTCACGCCGCCTGCCTGCCCATCGGCATCCCTAACTTCGTTGATATTCAAGCCTCACTCCTGCAGACATGCTCGGATACCGCCTGCAAAACCCAGGACCTCGCGGGTGTCATCCAGTTATGGATCCGATTTGTCGTTTTCCCGATCATCGTCATTCTGATTGATCTGATGTACATAAAACGATTCAATCAGGCAGCGGCACAGATCCGTTCGGCAACGCTGCCGCCCTCGGAAGCCCGATCCGGCATGTAACGGGTTTTACTTGATCTGAAGTTCCAGATGCAGACGAGGCGAAAACCGCAGATCATATTTTTGTGCCAGACGGGCGATTTTTCCGGCATGGCGGCGATAATGTGAAAAAGCTGAAGACTGAGGCATGAGCATCACGTTTCGCCGATCGAACAGATCGTGTTCGTCCAGAAGTTCCAGTGCTTCACGAACGTGGGACTCATTGGCGACGACAAATTTCACCTGATACTCCCGATGATCGGCAATCAGCTTTCGCAAGACAGCGGGCCGATATGTCTTTACGTCGGGTAAAGTTGAAGGAAGTTTGGGACTCAGACTCAGCAGATCGCACTGAACTTTTCGATAAATCACCCCGGACGTTTCAATGGTTACATGATAACCGGCGTTGGAAAGCGACTTCGTTAACCTGCCGACGGCGGAATGGATCATCGGTTCGCCCCCCGTAACGACGACGTACCGGGCAGGTAACAATGCTGTTTTTTCCAGAATTTGATCGATGGAGAACCTCGAAGCCTTGGACAGATCCCAGGCGTATTGCGTATCACACCACGGGCAGCGCAGGGGACAACCCGCCAGGCGAATAAAAACCGAAGGAACACCGATGAGTTTGCCTTCGCCCTGAATGGAATGAAATATTTCCGCTATCGGCAAGGTTGCTATTTTTCCCACGATTCGAGGAACTCCTCCTGATCGTTATAGAGTTTGACATAGCTGTCGTATCGCCAGGGAACAATTGCGCCTTCTTCGACCGCGGCTTTGACGGCGCAATCAGGCTCTTGAAGGTGAACGCAATCGGGATAACGACATTTGGAGAGAAACGGTCGGAAATCGACAAAATAATAATCCAGATCGGCGCGGTTCATCTTGAACATGGCAAATTGACGAATACCGGGGGTATCGACGATATATCCGCCTGAATCGAGCTTTAATAATTGAACCATTGTGGTGGTGTGGACGCCTCGTCCCGTGGTTTTGTTGACCGGACGAGTCATGAGCGTCAAGCCCGGTTGAATCGCGTTGATGAGTGAACTTTTCCCCACACCGCTGACACCGGCCAGGGTCGATTTTCGATTTTTGAGCACGTCACGAAGCGGATCAATTCCCTGGTTGGTGATGGAACTGGTTCGGATGACCGTATAACCGAGAGAAGTATATACTCGTTCGTATTCATCGAGAGGTTCGTCGTTTGGCAGATCGATTTTGTTGAAAACAATGATGGGTTCAAGATCGCCGGCAAGACAGGCGATAATGTAACGATCCACAAAATGAATTCGCAATTCGGGCATGGCGACGGAAGCGACAATCAGGACCTGATCGATGTTCGTGACCATCAGATGTTCCTTGTGCTGATATCGGCGATAAAGCATTCCGTGCCGTGGTCCGATTTGCTCGATCACACCTTCATCCGGTTCAATCGGCGTGAAATGAACCTGATCGCCGACCGCGACAGGATTATGCTGGTCCAGAACCAATGACTTGAGGACCTGGCGAAGAACGCAATTGCGAATTTTCTCGCCGTCGTCCACCTTCACATATCGGCCATGGACGGCAAGAACGGTTCCGTTTTGCCAGCAGCTTGGTTGCGAGGCGGACTCCGCCGACAGTTGTTCCAGATCAAGTAACATGCCTGCCCGGCGGATATCGACGGTTTTTTTCTTCGAAACCTGCCCCTTGCCCATCAGGGTTTCCTGAGTCGCGGCGTCTTCGATATGCTCCTGCGATTCCTCGCCATGTTTGAGCTGGCGGGTCCAGTGCGCCGCGCTCTTTCGGGCGGGGTTTTGCAGGTTCCGCCGAAAATCCACGCGTATTTTATTTTTCTTCGAATTCTTCTTGGACATACATAATTATAGGCAAAAAGGTAACGCCGGCCACCGCGTCTGCCCCAACATCACGCGGGTAGCGTTTCGATCCCTTCAAAAAGCGCTGTGCCGACTCGCACAAGGGTCGCACCGCATTCCACCGCGATCTCGAAATCCTGGCTCATTCCCATCGATAGATGTTCAAACTCCTTGCCGAGTCGGTAGTCCAGTTTGGTCTCCAAAAATAACTCGTAAAGCCGTTCAAAACACGGGCGAGTTTTTTCAGGATCATCGACCAGGGGCGCCATAGTCATCAGCCCGCAGATACGAATGTTCGGCACGGAGGTAAGCTGCTCTATCAGATGCCCTACCGCTGCGACGGGCAGACCGAATTTCTGCTCTTCTCCGGAACAATTGACCTCGATAAGGACGTCCTGAACCTTGTTGATTTTTCGGCTAAAGTTACTGATTTCTTCTGCCAACCGAAGCGTATCGACGGAATGGATCAACTCGACGACCGGCAGCAAAGGTTTGACCTTGTTACGCTGCAGATGCCCGATCATGTGCCATCTCGGCTGTATCACCGGCTGATCCTGCTGCGCCCCGGCGTGTCGGGTTAAATGTTCACCGAGCATTCCCGCGCGATGGATCAGTTGCTGAACCCGGCTCTCGGCAATATCCACCTGCCCCAGTTCAAGCAAGGCAAGAATATGCTCAAGATCAACTGTTTTGGTAACGGCCAGCAATTTTATACGCTCAGGATCACGCCCCACTCGGGCGGCGGCTTGGGCGATGCGGTCCTTGATTTTTTTCAAATTGTCGTTTAATCGTTGTTTTAGTGTCAAAGCGCGTGACTTCGTCGAATCATCCATCCAGATATTCTCCCAAATAGTTTTCACTTTCATTGTTTGCTTATCAGTGATACCTCTTTCGGTTGAGAGCTGATTGTTTTTATTTCCTTACCAGCATATCGCCAACCTGCCCGACAATCAAGAAAGATGGTACGCCGAGACATCCCTGCCGGCTCTTGTTTGGAAAGGTTGTACCAAGCCCATCGAAGCGACAGGACGCAATCCGAAAAATAGACTCCAGGCAAACGCAGGTCCAACGACCATTTTAATTCAAAAGCGCATTATGGACGCAACATTATCCAATTTATTCAAGGAATTTTCCTTGAACCTGCCTAAAATGTTGTAATAATTTGGAATATGGCAAAAATTTGCTATAATTGGAACGCATGGTTGCCTTTGGTATTATTTTGATTTCGATTTGAAAGGATTTGATGATGCTCAGCAAATCTCTCATGTTCCGGCCAAAATTTTCCGGTATTACAATCGGCGGAAGCGGTGGTCAGCCATTACCTTTGGTTATCCTGACGATCGTTGTTCTGGCGATGGCATTGATAACGGTTATCGACAGTGTCATTTCGGACCCGAACGATATCGATCATAATCGGAAAATTCCCTTCAAGTGTACAAATCCCGCATGCAACGCTGTTGAATATTATACCATTGGCGATTTGCAAAAAATGCAGCAACCCGGATCGATGGGACCGATGATGGGACCGATGGTGCTCGATTGCCCGAAATGTAACCAAAAAACGCTGACACAGGCGGTCGAATGTCCTGTTGAAACCTGCAAGGAAGTCTTTATTATGAATATGGATCCGATGAAGGGCGTTTTTGACGACAAGTGCCCCAAATGCGGAACAAGCTATTCAAAGGCTTGGCAAGAAAAGTACCGTGAAGAAAATGGCGACGATTAATACTTGCGATTATTAGTTAGTATTCCCAATAAGACAGGATAATCTAATCCTGTCTTATTTTTTTGGATATAATGACCTGTCGTCGTCGTTTCGGACTCTTAGGAAATTGAATTTTTTTGTTTTGTGAGATCAGGCATGAGTATTGAGTTCACTCCAAAGGCAGCTCTTGAAGCTCGACGCATTCTTTCGGACCATAAGCCGGACAATGTTTCTTATTTACGAATCGGCATTAAAAGCGGCGGATGCCGCGGTTTTACCTATACGATGGACCTGTGCCGTCAACCCGACACCCAGGACAAGATTTTTGAAGATCAGGGAATACGATTGGTGTGCGATCCTAAAAGTTATCTTTACCTTTGCGGGACAAAGATTGATTTTCAGGACCAGCCTGCCTGTCGGGGTTTTATATTCAAGAACCCGAACGCAAAAAAGGTTTGCCGGTGCGGAGCCAGTTTCAGTGTTTGAGAAAAAAAGCGATTATCCGGTGAAAAATGTTTTGTTTGACGGAAAAGCTTTGTATAATCGGCTCAAATATCCGGAAAAAGCAAGATTTTTCTGTATAGCCGGCAGTGAATAGCGGCATATAATGAAATTGTGTGTTTTTTTTGATATCGGACTTGAAAGATAGTTGGAACAAGATTATTATACTTGTTTACGCTCATATTGGTGTTCCAGAGAATTTGTACACTTTTTAAGACAATTGTGAAAAGAAAAAGATGGTAACGACGTTAATTGATAAGACGACCTTAGCTAAACGAGGTACGGTTGATCAGAAATGGTATATTGTAGACGCGACTGGGTTGGTTTTGGGTCGTTTGGCGTCCGATTTGGCCATGATTCTGATGGGTAAGCACACTGCCAAATATACGCCTCATGTCGATACAGGTGATTTTGTCATCGTGATCAACGCGGAGAAGATCAAGGTCACGGGCAAGAAACTCGAGCAGGAAGCTTACGATTATTATACGTACTATCCAGGCGGCCATAAATATGTCAGCTGGGAAAAGCTCTTTGAAAAGCATCCCGAACGGCTCTTGCAGATTGCGGTTCGACGGATGCTTCCGAAGAATAAGCTTGCACGCGACATGCTGACAAAGCTGAAGATTTATCGTAACGGCGAACATCCTCATCAGGCCCAGGTTCCGGCCGTATTGGACCTGAGTCACGGTTTGGCCAAAGCAATGGAAAAAATGTCAAGTTAGTTTTTAATAATATAAAATAACCAGAGGTAATATGAACGCGGAAAATATCAGCGACACGACAATGGATGTTAATCAGGGCGCAGCGGCACCGGCTGTGAAAGCTGAACCCAAAAATGGTTTTTATTGGGGCACGGGCCGTCGTAAAACTTCGATTGCGCGGGTTCGAATCAAAACAGGTTCAGGCAAGATTATGATCAATGATCGCCAGATGGATAACTTTTTTCATCAGGATCGTGATCGTTCTGCGATTATGTCCGTGATCACATCTTCTCAATACTCCGGCAAGATCGATGTTTTCGCCGAAGTAGAAGGGGGTGGTTTTACCGGTCAGGCCGGCGCGGTGGTCCTTGGTTTGGCCAGGGCATTGCGAAAACTTGATCCGAACACCTATCCGGCGTTACGTGATGGAAGTTTCCTGACGCGTGATCCGCGTATGAAAGAACGAAAAAAATACGGCAAGCGTGGTGCGAGAAGAAGCTTCCAGTTCTCGAAGCGTTAAGTTGCGAGCCTTCTCGTTTCTATTCGTTATCAATACCAGGCCCGTTGCTTTTGGCATCGGGCCTGTTTGATTTTAAGAGATTTCACCATTTCCGCTGAGTTTTAAGGAGCAGACAGGTGATTAGAGTCGGCATTATCGGGGCGACCAGTTATACCGGTGAGGAATCGATTAAGATTTTACTTCGGCATCCCCACGTCAAGCTTACGGCGTTGACGTCGCGGTCTGAAAAAGGCGGACCTATCGGCGAAACATTTGCCTCCCTACGGCAGAGCGTCGATTTGAGTCTGGAACTTTTCGATTTGGAGCATTTCGCTCAAAAGGTCGATGTGGCTTTGTGTTGTCTGCCTCACCACGTGTCGATGAGCTTTGTGCCCGATCTGCTTAAAGCGGGGCTTAAGGTCATTGATTTCAGCGCGGATTATCGCATCAAGGATTTGGCGACTTACGAACGATATTACGATCATCATACCGATCCGGAGAACGTGGCGAAGGCTGCGTTTGGGTTGCC
>JAAZAW010000054.1 GCA_012514125.1 Phycisphaerae bacterium
AGCCAGTTTTGTTCGGGCCATTTCCCGCAGGCCTGTGTTGTCCAGCTTGGAATTGTCGGCGACCTGCTGATAGACCTGAGCCGCCTGGTTCCAGTTGGCTTGATCTTCATAAATCGCGCCCCGTCCCAGTTGGGCGCCGGCGACGAGTACCGTTTCGTTGGGGTACTGCCTGATCACGGTGTTATACGCTTCCTCAGCCTGCATTTGTAATTCCTTCACCTTCGCGTCTTTGTCTGTCAGGGTCTGATTGTAAAGAGCGTCGCCGTAGAGTTTCCAAGCCAGGGCGGATATTTTTTCATCCGACGTTTCCTGGGCGATGGCTCGCAGGTCTTCGGGCTTCGCGTCGACTGATCGCCCCGATTGAATTGCCAGCACCTGTTCCATTGCCTGTTGACGGGCTATCCGGGCAGTATTGTTGATGTACCAGATCGCCGCAGCAATCACGATGGCTGCTACGATCACTCCCAGAACCTTTGTTCCGTGCGTTTGAAAAAAGGCTTGGGCTTTTTCCATGATTTTAACCAGCTCACTTTTTTTAAGCTCGTGGCGTTCCGTTGCTTTCATTTGAATCTCCAAGAATATGACTGCCGATAGAATCGACTTTGACGTATCAATTACGGAAAACGGCCGACTGTTTTCCGGGCAACATCAAGGAAAAATTATATCGCAGGTTTTCAACTAATACAAGAATTACCAAAGGATATGAGAGGTTTTTTGAGATTTCGTTCTTTCCGGTGAGTCGATATAATTTAAGTATGGTTATGAATTTTGGTGTGACAGAACAAAAAGCGAATGAACTGCGATCTCGAATGTCGGCCTGCGGATTGCGGGAGTCGGACCTTATAGAATCTTTTGTTCGATCACAGGGGCCCGGCGGGCAGAAGGTCAATCGTAGCTCGACATGCGTTTATCTGAAACATCTGCCTACGGGGTTGGAAGTGAAGATGCAGGAGACGCGAAGTCAGGTCCTGAATCGTTTTTACGCCCGTCGTCGAATGTGCGAGCTTCTCGAATTGCGTTTACTCGGCAAGGAAAGTCCCGAATTGCTCGAACAGGCAAAAATTCGAAAACAGAAAGCCCGTCGTCGTCGCCGGAATCAGGCCTCTCGTCCGTAAAGATGTGATTTTTTTGGGATGTCGGTATGGTGAGGAATCATCGGCAGGTTATAGCCAGTATCGAATTTTATACGCCAGGGCCTCTCGCAATTTCCAATGCCAGGGTCTGGCTTGATGTCTTTCCAGCGTCAATTCACGGCAGCACGCCAGGTCTGCCAATGTCTGTTGTCGAAGACGATATGAAAAGTTTGAATCCACCACCAGGGCCACCGCCTCAAGTTGATGGAGCAGACTTCGATGATCGAGATTGTAGCTGCCTACGATAGACCAGACATCATCGATGACCGCTGTCTTTGCGTGCATCATTCCATCGGGCCACTCGAAGATCCGTACTCCGGATCGCAAGAGTCTTGTGTATAGACTTCGACTCGCATCCGCCGCCAGCGGAACGTCGCCGTCTTTGGCTACCAGTACCGCTACCTGGACCCCACGCCTGACCGCCAAGGCCAGGGCCATGCGAATATGATAATCGGGAATGAAATAGGCGTTTTCAATCAGAATATATTTTCGGGCATTATTGATCGCGTAAAGATAAGCCGATCGGATTCTGCGGCGAAATCGCAATTCGCGATTCCCGATAATGCGAACCGGCACTTTCCCGGATTGTGATAAAAAGGTCGGAAGAATATTTTTGTCGACGGGAATATTTCCCAGGGTTAACGGTTTTCTGAAACCTTTGCGAAGCCCGGCACGAAGTTTGGATGTCGAAGTCGATACTTCGTGATAGGCGGTGCTTTTTTGCCAGGCGTATTCAAAAAGTTGATCAGCCCACATCGCCACTGCTTCGCCTTCAATTCGAATATGGGTGTCTCGCCAACCCAGTCCGCCCTGATCGATCGGGGCATATTCATCGGAAATATTGATCCCTCCGGTAAAGGTGGTTCGCCCGTCGATAATCAGAATTTTGCGATGGTCCCGGCGATTCATTACCCAGATCGGCCTGTGCAGGACCAGGGGATGATAAACTCGAATCTGAATTCCACGGTCAATCATAGGTCTAAGGAACGCGTCCGTCATGTTTCGCGAACCGATGTAGTCGTAAAGTAATCGCACCCGAACGCCTCGATCCGCCGCTTGGCACAGAGCCTGTTGGAACGTTTCGCCCGTCTGATCGGGATTGAAGGTATATGTTTCAAAATCGAGGGCGTCTTTTGCCGATTCAATCGAAGCGAGCATCTCAGGATATGTTTCTCGACCATCGATCAAAAGTCTGGCTTCATCGGCCAATTGAAATCGTTTGAATTTTCGAACATATCGGCTGATTTCTTCAAAAGTCAATCGGCTTACAACCAGATGCTCCGGCAGATCGATTACCGGAGTCGGCCGAGGAATGTTGGTCCACGGCCCCGCAATCTCGCAGGTCGCCTCGACGGGTGAATGTAGAATATGTGTCGATTGGTCGCGAATATCCATGATCGGCCTCAACGTCGAATGATCTTGCCCACCAACATTTGAATTATACATGATTTTGCAGCAATGTGAAATAAATTCAGATTGATGATGAGGGGGCGATTTTTCGGGCAGACGCGGCGGTGGAAAAAGTCGCGGTTTTTTGGGTGGCAGGGAGGGGGAGCAGGCTCTGGGCTTTTGGCTTTGGGCTTTGGGAAGATCGGCCTGTGGACGAGGAGAAAACAGGGAAAGAGGGTGGATGCAAGGGGGTTGAAACCGGATGGTAATCACGTTTTTTGTCAGAAGTCATGAGAAAGCTCCGGAAAAGGTTTGGGTTTTGAAGAATGAGCCGGGAGTACGGCTCTGGGAAGCTTTGGAGGCTTCCTTAATATGAATATAACCTATTTTTATAAAAATTCAAATTTTTTGGAAAAATAGAAAACACCAAAAAACATAAGCGTTTTATTTGAATGAAGATAAGAACGAAAAATATTTATATTTTTGTCGATTTGACCTGGACAGGAACCT
>JAAZAW010000055.1 GCA_012514125.1 Phycisphaerae bacterium
GGATGAATTTTATATTAAAAGCCCGGAAGAAATGTCCAAGCTGTTTGCGAGTTTTCCCGAGGCAATCAGCAATACGGTGGATATCGCCCATCGGTGTAATGTGGAGCTTGATTTGAAGACCCGCCATGCGCCGGTGTATCATCCGCCCGATCAAAAGCATCCGGACGATTATTTGCGTGAGGTGGTTTACAGGCAGGCAGAGAAACTTTACGGCGAGGTGACGCCGGAAATCCGCGACCGGATCGATTATGAGTTGAAGGTGATCTGCTCGAAGGGATTTTCCAGTTATTTTTTGATTGTCTGGGACGTGACGAATTACGCCCGGACGAATGGGATTCCCTGCGGGGCCAGGGGCAGCGCCTGCGGGACAGTGGTGGGGTATTGCATCGGGCTTAGTAATATCGATCCGCTCAAGTATCATTTGTATTTCGAGCGGTTCATGGACCCGGAACGAAACGAGATGCCCGATATCGATATGGACATTTGCCAGATCAATCGAGGCAAGGTCCTCGATTATGTGCGGAAAAAATACGGGCAAGTGGCGCAGATCGTGAATTTTAACACGATGGCGGCGCGGGCGGCGATTCGGGACGTCGGTCGGGTGCTGGATGTTCCGCTGGCCCAGGTGGACGCGATTGCGAAGAAGGTTCCGCAGGGGCCTAAGGTGACGTTGAAGATGGGACTGGAGACGGAGCCTGATTTCAAGAAGATGTACGATGACGACCCGCAGGTTCACGAATTGGTGGACCTGGCGATGAAGCTTGAAGGGTTGGTTCGTAATACGGGGGTTCATGCGTGCGGTGTGGTGGTGGCGGATCAGCCGCTGGACGAACTTTGTCCGGTGTTCAAGACGGGCGAGGATGTGCTGACGCAATTTGAAGGGTCGATGATCGAGAAAGTGGGCCTTTTGAAGATGGACTTTCTGGGCCTTAAGACGCTTTCGACGCTTCAGCGGACGGTGGACCTGATCAAAGAGCAATGCGGCCAGGAGATCGATTTCGAGGCGCTTCCGATCAAGGACCCGAAGGTCTTTGAAACATTCACAGCGGGACGGACGAAAGGGATCTTTCAGTTTGAATCGGACGGGATGCGTGATTTGCTGATGCGGCTCAAGCCCGACCGGCTGGAAGATTTGATTGCGGCCAATGCGCTTTATCGGCCTGGGCCGATGGTGTTGATCGACGATTATATTCAGCGAAAGCATGGCGCGGAATGGTCGGCGCCGCATCCGGTGGTGAAGGAAGTTCTGGAAGAGACGTTCGGGATCATGGTGTACCAGGAGCAGGTAATGCGTATTTGTAATCTGCTCGGTAAGATTCCGATGGGGCGTGCGTATCAATTGATCAAGGCCATCAGCAAGAAGAAAGAGGCCATCATCCAGGCGGAACGCGAGACGTTTCTGAAGGGGTGTCAGGAGAACCATGTTACCAAAGAGAAGGCGGAAGAGCTTTTCGATTTGATCATGCGTTTCGCGGGATATGGGTTTAACAAGTCGCATTCATCGCGTTATGCGATGGTGGCGTATGAGACGGCGTGGCTCAAGACGTATTATCCGCTTCAATTTATCGCCTCTCTTTTGACGTTTGAAATGGGCGATACGGACAAGGTGGTGGATTATATCGACGAGGCGCGGGCGATTGGCATCGAGGTTCGCCCGCCGGACATCAACGCGTCGGGTGCCGATTTTACGGTGGTCTTCGACGAGAACAAGAAAGGGATGATTCGTTTCGGACTCGCAGCGGTCAAGGGAGTGGGGACCAAGGCGGTCGAGGCGATCATCGAGGCAAGAACACAGGGGGGGGCGTTCAAATCGATTTTCGATTTTTGCAAACGGGTCGATTTGCGTGTGGTGAATCGTGGTGTGGTCGAAGCCTTGATCAAATGCGGGGCATTTGATTCGACAGGGGCCAAGCGTCGGGCGATGAGCGAAGGTCTTGAAGGCGCGCTGGAATATGGCGGACGGATGCAGCAGGATCAGCTGGCGGGGCAGATGAGTTTTTTTGAAGATTTTGAAAAACAGGCGGCGGAACCGGTGCATCAATTGCCGGATGTGGAATGGTCGCAGCAGGAGCTTTTAAATTATGAAAAACAGATGCTGGGATTTTACATTACATCGCATCCGCTGGCACAATATTCGAAGATGCTCACGACGTATGCGAACACGGATACCCGCAAGGTGAAGAACCTGGAGGATGGGCATGAAGTGATTATCGGGGGGTTGATCGAGAAAGTTCGGACCGTGCTGGTGAAAGGTCGAAACGGCAGCGATGTGCCGGCGAAGATGGCGATTATTACCCTGGAGGATTTGGCAGGGAAGATTGAATGCGTTATTTTCCCGGATACCTACGCCAAAGTTCAGGAAATGATCCGGGCCGACGCCTTGGTGTTTGTGCAGGGGCAGGTGGATCGCCGGCGTGAGGTTCCATCGATACGGACGACAAGGATTTATCGGCTTGAAGACGGGCCTGAGCAGTTGAGCGGCGAGTGTGTCATTACACTTAATGCGATTGGTCTTGGCACGGATGTGGTGGAGCGGATTCACCAGTTATGCAGGAAACATCCCGGGCGCAGCAAGTTGATGTTCACCGTTTACACAAGCCAGGGTCATCAGGTGATCCTTCGCGCGGGCGATCGGTATCAGGTTTCGCCGTCACCGGAATTTATACGCGAGATAGAAGAGATCGTCGGTGGGGGGCATATCAAATTGATTGCCGCCCCGATTGTCAGCACGGCCAGTCGCGGGGCCTATCGCTTCAAGCATCGCAATGGTGAAGCGGCGGCAGGGTAGTTTTTGTGAATTCAAGGAAGCGGATTTTTTCAGGAACCGCAAGCTCCCAGGTTCGAAATCAGGACAGGATTTAAATCGAGGGCGAAGTAAACCGGCGATCAGGAATTTTCGAGCAAGGTTGAAGGCGGCCGGTCAAAGAGCTTCCGGACCTTTTGTTCGACGGTTTCCCGGTCGAAGGGTTTGACCACATAATCGTTACAACCCTGCCGGATGCAGGTGAGAACGATTTCTTTGTCCGCTTCGCCAGTGACCATGATGATTTTGACTTGCCGGTGTGGGGGGACGTTTTTTTCTTTTTCCAGCGCTCGAATTTTTTGGAGAGTCTCCAAGCCGTCCTGGCCCGGCATGGAAATATCGAGAGTGATCAGGTCGAAGGGAGCCCAACTGTTCCAGGCGTCGAAAAAGCAATTCAGGGCAATTGTTCCACTTTCAACGGCTACGGATGGGCCAAATCTTTTGACAATCGCAGCCATTTTTTCTCTGCTGACGACATCGTCGTCTACCACCAGGACTCTCATTGATGTTCTCCAAAGTCAGCCAAAGGATCAATTATCATATCGTTCGAAATTC
This sequence comes from Phycisphaerae bacterium, assembly GCA_012514125.1. Classification (GTDB taxonomy): domain Bacteria; phylum Planctomycetota; class Phycisphaerae; order JAAYCJ01; family JAAYCJ01; genus JAAZAW01. Next base: position 3,359 of record JAAZAW010000055.1, read on the forward strand.
ATCGACGGAGATTTTTAATTGTTGGATGATGTTTTCCATTTGCCGGACGATCTCTTGTGCGTCGTCGAGATCGCCTGTTTTACCACGGGTTTCCAGGTCGATTGCCAGTTTTGCCAGTGAATCGGCGGTCAGGTTGGCAGCTCCGCCTTTGATGGAATGGGCTTGTGCGCGGATTGTTTCCGTATCGCCGCGATTGATCGCCTCGACAATCAACGATAATTGTTGATGAACTTGTTTGAAAAATTCGGAGAAGACCCCTTTGAGGAAGGTCCAGTTTCCATCGAATTCCGCCAAGGCTCGTTCCATGTTCATGGTAGAAGGGCTTTGGGATGCGTGTCGATCTGAAGTTTTCGACGTGGCAGGATTACAACAGGGAATCGCGTTTTCGGGCGGATTGCGGGGGACCCATTTTTTGATCATGGCCAGGAGGTTGTCTTTTCGCAGGGGCTTGGCCAGACAATCGTCCATGCCCGCCGCATAGCACCCGGCCAGGTGTTCTTCGTCGGCATAATCAACCATGGCGATGATCGGCAGATGGTTTCCAATTGCGGCGATGGATTTTTCTTTTTCCATTTTTCTGATTGCCCGCGAAACGTCGTAACCATCCATGACCGGCATTTGGATATCCATCAGGAGCAGGGCGTAATTTTTTGATTGAATTGTTTCGAGGACTTGTCGGCCATTATCGACAATGTCCGCCGTGTAGCCTGCTTTTTCCAGATGTTTGGCGGCGACGAGCCGGCTGACGGAACAACTTTCTGCAATCAGGATTCTGATATGTTTTTGGTCATCCATAGTCACTTTATCCTGTAGGAGAGGAGGACATTCGAAGTGATAATAAAAATAGTGATTTGTTGTAAGGTAAATCAAATGACATTTGTATTTCGCTTTCGATTTTCAACCGACCTCTAATTCAAGAATGCTAATTTTTATAGACCCATTGGCTATATTCGGCATTTTCAGAGGGGCTTTTGAGTTTCTTTTTTTGTTGGTGAAGGTTATTTTTTTTCGGGAAGGACTTGTCTGAAGGTTTCCTGAACTCTTGCAATATTGCGGTCCTTCGGGTACATTTTTCGTTAAGATGCTGATAATAATGATGTGTATAATGAGTGTGGCAGGCCTGTTTTTGCCACAATCGGTGGAATCCGGATTAGCGACCCAGGCCTCTGTCGTGACGACGACTTCGGCGCCGAGTTCTGTTATTGCCCCGATCATCTTATTTATCGACCGATTTGGAACAGTTTATTGGAAGCAAGAGCCGATAAAAGTTGATGTGGTTTTTTCGGTGTTGGAAGGCCAGATGTTTTCGCGGAGATCCATTGTGTTGATGTATGATCCGATTTCGCTTGAAGTGGATCGTCGGCGATTTTTTCAAACGCTTCGTGCCGCGTTTCCTCAGAGTCAGATTGTTTTTCAGGCAGCACAAGGCGGGGAATATGAAAAATGGCTGTTTCCCGTCCACAAGGTTGAAATGGTGGATATGTTCTTTGATGAGGGCTTGTCCAGTCATCCGCTGAAAGTCGGGCCTGACGCGATGATCGATCAATTGGTGGTTTATTTGACGGATATTCTCCGTCGATCGAATCGGATTGGCTCAGTGTCGGAATTTGTTGACCGGGAAGATCAACATCCAACCCCAGCGCAGGAAGTTGTCGGGAAAAAGAAAACAGACTCAATCCCTTCGGTGACGGAATAAGAATATGTTTATGAAATTTTATTTGATAAGGAATAGGGTATGCCGGATATTGTAAATGTGGGAATTGCCGTGGTGGATGCTATCGGTCGAACTATTGATCAGGTACCGGCACCGAAGGAATTGTTGATGTTCGATCGGCTGGTGGTTACGACGGGCGGTTGCGCGGTTAACTGTGCCGTGGACCTGGCCAGGATGGGCATCGAAAACAGCCTGATTGTCAAAGTCGGTCGGGATATGCTCGGTGATTTTATTGTCCGAGAGACCCAGGATCAGGGTGTGAATGTTTCGCGAATCGTTCGTGACGATACGGCGAACACATCTTTTTCTTTTGCGATGGTCGATTCGACGGGCGAACGTCGTTTTGTTCATACGATGGGAGCGAACGCCACCTTTGTCGCCCAGGACATCGATCTGGATTTTATCGCGACTCATAAATATTGCTATATCGGTGGGGCGATGCTCATGCCGTCGCTGGATGGAGAGCCGACGGCGAAGGTGCTTCATGAGCTTCGCAAACGCGGCGTGGTGACACTGCTTGACGATGTTTACGTTCAGGCGTCCAGGGATCAATGGCGGAAGATGATCTTACCGACCCTTCCTGAGTTGGATTATTTTGTACCCTCCGAGCCTGAGGCGATGATGATCTCGGGTTTGACCGATCCGCAGGCGATGGCGACCTATTTTCAGGATCATGGGGCGAGCAACGTGGTCATTAAATTAGGAGAAAAAGGGGTTTATTATCAGCGGAAAAATGGGGAAAATGGACACGTGAAAGCATACAATGTGTCTAAAGTTGTGGATACAACCGGAGCAGGCGATTCGTGGGACGCAGGTTTTCTGGCGGGGCTGAACCTGGGATATGATTTTCCCGATGCTTGCCGGTTGGGCAATGCGACGGCAACGTTTTGTATTCAATCGGCCGGTGCCAGTACGGGAATTCCGTTACTGGAAACGATATTGGATTTTCAGAAGAAGAATAAGGCATAAATCAAAGAATGGAGGTTTGAAATGGAAGAGTATCAGCAACTCAAATCGCTGGTGTTGCAGGTGGAAGAAGATTTGGCCAAGGCGGTCGGCGGCAACAAGGCTGCGGGCACGCGTGTTCGCAAGGCCATGCAGGACATCAAAAATATGGCGCAGAATATTCGGAAGCGTGTTTTGGAAGCTCGTTCGGAAAACGAGTAATTTTTGTATGGAAACAGCCGGCCTGACCCTGACGGATCGGGCCGGTGTAATTTTATGAAAATCTCCATCGCTATCGAGCGATCAGGTATTTTTTAATTTGAGACAGGAATAAAATAGATTATGCCTCCGATGCCAGTGATTGATTTATCGTTGATCGATACTCATAAAGTTCTCATCGACAAGGAAGGAATCCGCAAGGTCAATCTTCAGCGATACGAGATGGAACAGCTTGACGGGATTTTATATCTCGATCATAAGGAACACATTTTGGTCGGTTATAAGGATGTCCGCGAAGATGAGTTCTGGGTTCGGGGGCATATTCCCGGGCGTCCGTTGATGCCGGGAGTGTTGATGATCGAGGCGGCGGCTCAGTTGGCGTCTTACGGGAATCATGAGTTTCTGCAATCGGATCAATTTGTAGGATTCGGCGCCGTCGACGAAGTTAAATTTCGCGGTACGATCGTTCCGCCGGCCAAATTGATCTTGTTGGGTAAGGCTCTGGACATTCGGCCTCGACGGATTGTTTGTTATGTGCAGGGGTTTGTCGACGGAAAAATGGTTTTTGAAGCCAAAATTACCGGCATGCCGGTTTAGCCGTTCAGCTATATCGTTGAGTGTTTTGAAGTTGAACGTCCAAAGGATGGCGAGAAAAGCAGGTCTATGCAAATAAATCGAATGAAAGTCAATACGGGAAATATGGCCGTATTTTTATGGTTGGGGTTGACGATGATGAGCACGCCGGGTTGCGGTGTGTTTGGATTCGGCGCTAAAAAACTTTTCCATGAAGTCAAGGGCGGCGAAGGCAGGTTGGTTGTTATCCATGATCCGGGACCGACGGCTTTGATGGATTATCAATATGTTCAGATCGAACGATTTCCCTCGCAGATGGGTTCGACACTGCCGGGATATACGCCGGCGTTAATTCAGGAAGCCTGCATTAAAGAACTGTCAAAAAAGCCTGCGTTGTACGAGCTGATCGATCCCGGTGTGAAGAAAAAATCCACCCTGATCATTCGCGGACGAATCATTCACTATCAGGCATCGAGCGGGATATCGTCGGTTTTCAGCAGTTTTTCGCAAATGATCTGTCGGGTCGAACTGGTGGATGCGGAATCGGACAAAGTCATAGGTCAAGCCAATTGTGTGGGTCTGAGTAAAGCCATTGCCCGTTCGGGTATCGAAGAACTTTCGGAAGGGGTGGCGGAAGCGATCAAAGAATGGCTTATGACTTCGCCGAAAAAAGAGGATGACGATTAGCCGATTGTTTTTTATTCCAGATCGTAGACCACTTCGTTTATTTCCGACAAAAAGCCTGTCCCTTCAACGATATTGATCTTATCGAACGGATAGGTTTCCGTGCAGCGTTTTTCCCATGAGACGACATGACCATCGGCGAAGGCGACGTTGGTTCGTTTGAGATGACGGTATCCTTGCGTACCGCCCGAACGACCGGAAAATCCGGCATCGAGAGTGCCGGGCCAGGGAGATCGCATGAACTTATTGGCTCCGCCGCGATATTCACCATCCCCGAAGAGGGCACATTGTCCGGGATTTTGCACCTGGCCGATGCGGGCGGAAGCTTGAACGCCGTATTCCGTTCGATTGCCTCCAATGTAACTGGTGTTATAGTTATAACCCGTGTAAGGGTCATCAAGCCAGTTGTTCTTGCCGGAGTAGGACGGACACTGTTGAATTTTTTCATTGGTCTGTCCCTGCCAGAGCAGACCTGGAACCACTTTTCTTTCACCGGTGCTCCAATCGGTTGTCGTCGAAAAGTCCCAGGCATTGGAATATTGAATCGAACCCGCCAGTGGTGGAGTGTCATATGCAAGAGGATAACTGTCGTTGAAACTTTGAATATAAGTTTCCGCGGCGAGGGTCATCTGACGAAGATTGTTCAAACAATAGGCGTTTTTGGCTTGTTCGCGAGCCTGGCTCAGCGCGGGAAGCATGATTGAAAGCAACACGGCGATGATGGCTACCACGACCAAAAGTTCTATTAATGTAAAGCCTCTGGATTTCATAAAAAGTCCTTTTCCTCTTTAAATTTTCAGGTATCGAGTTTCATCAGCATCAAACCGGCAACAAAGAATGTTACAAGAATCGGCAGCCCCGGAATACTGCACATCCCGTTCTGTGTTTCATTAAAGGGAGTATGGGAGTCGTCTACTGTTTGAGCCGTGCCAAAGACTTTGGCGTGATCGGTGCTGAAATCGATGCGGTGATTGACGCCGTGACCATAGTTTGCTGCCAGAACGCCCAGATCGCCGACATCGACACACCCGTCACCGGTGAAATCGCCCATATTCCAGCCCGCTAAATCCGAACCGTAATTCGCTGCCAGAATTCCCAGATCGCCGACATCCACCACACCGTCGAGATTGGCGTCGCCGGGAACTCTCGGAGCCACAGCGACTATTGCATCGATTTCGGGTGTTCCACCGTCAGGGGAAGCTGTTATACGAACATATTGAATCCAATCCAACCCAACATCCGACAGATCAAATCCGGTTCCTCCGGCAGATTGGCCGTAAACCTCGGCAACGGTCTTGAGCGTCTTGCCTTGAAATCGCTCAAAACTTAGTGACGGCGGCAACGGCAAAGTCGGATCGGTCGGACTTCCCCACCATAAGTTCCATGCACCCAGCGAAGGATCCGGATTCACCGGGTCATAACATTGCCCAAGTGTCGGAGCAAAATCGTCGGCATAAGGACCTGCCGAGAAAGGCGTCCATGTTTTACCATCCTGGCTGACTTCCACCCAGCCGCGTTCCGCCCAACCTTCCCATCCCAATGTTACCAGCGAAGGATTGCCAGTTGGCCAGCTCCCTTCATTAATCGATTGGAACGCGTTGCCGAAGATCAAAAAATCAACGCCGTAAGGATTGAACGGATCATTCATAACAGGATGATCGAATTTTACAATCAGTTCTCCCTTGCCGGAACCGACCGTAACAATATCCGTAGTACGAAAAGCGGCGTATACGGGAACAACCGGAACCTGCACCAAAGGTGAGACATACCAACTATCGCCGTTAGTTTTGACAGTCAACTCGCGCAAAGCCGATGTGTCGTCTGTAAAGTAACCTGCGCCTGTACCAGGCGTATACCCCTCCTTATCTTCATCTTCAAATATCGCCGTTTTTGCGAAATTATCGGCAAAGCAAGTTTCAATCGTGATGGTTGTTGTGGAAAGTGTCAGCATCGTCAAAATGGTCAGTAAAGTCTTTTTCATTGGTTTACTCATTCTCCCTGAATTCCGTAAACATCAAGAAAGAAGAGGGAAACGAATTTCCCTCTTCTCGGTAAATTTACTTATGCGGCCCGCGAATAACGTTTGCCAAGTCCCATCAAACCACAGGCCAGCAAAATCAATGTCGCCGGTTCCGGCACGAGCGGGATATTCAACTGAAACTCCGCATCGGCGCCCTCCGGAATTGTTCCGTAATACATCACCGCGTTAATGCCTTCAAATCGGCCGTCAATCAGATTTTTTTCACTCATGCCGATCATGTCGAAATCCCATTCCGTATCACCCCATGTGCCCCAGCGGGCATAAGGATTGGTTGTACAGCCGGAATTCCAACTGCCTGATTCGATGTGTGAATGAACTTCAGTCCCATCGTTGAAAATAATATTTCCGAGATAGCTTCCAAACGACGCGGTTTCCATGACGATACTGAAAATTCCGGCGGCATCAAAATCCTGAAGCATTTCCAACTCTGTCTTTGAACCGTCCCAGCGATAACCAAACGCATGTGACTCGCTGACGGTGCTGGTCGCGTGATCCAGCCGATTCCAATCGATCACCAGAATCGTTTCATTTTCTCCCTCTCCAAGCCAGGCGTCAATTTCGACCAAAGCTCCGTTAAACTCATACGGCGTTGCCCAGACAGCAGACGCTAAAGACATGACAACCAATAAACTCATTAACTTTTTCATAACGTTCATTCCTCTCTTGTACGAGCCGGGCAGGATGATAGGCGACCGCGCTCTACATTTCCAGCCGGGCGATTTAAGGTTCTTTTCAATGTTCCACAACGACGAGATTGTTTCGGTCAGAGGTTTATCGTGTTCATAAAAAGTTCCTTTCGTACAAATGCCCCAACATGTTTCGCGAAGCTGTTCGGGACGGGAAACGCTTCACATGAAACCTGGGATTTTTCAGAGCACGAGGCGAATGGAAGGCTGACAACTAAATCCTGCGAGGAATGGGCACAAAAAACCCGATCCTCGCGAATTCGAGAAATCGGGGCAACTGGCGCGATCCGGTTTCCCTGTAAAGCGCTTTCTTCGCGAAGGCTCATCCAGGCTCAATCACAGGCAGGTCTTCTGGCTCTCGGGTCATCCTTCCGCCGCACCTTCCCATTCGGAGTACACCTCCAAACAGTGGTCATCGCGGCGGTCGTCACCGATTACAGCGGCGCGTCCGCAGTCGAATCTCACGACTTTCCCTATTTGTCCTCGTTTCCGGGACGTTTTGCCCGAAATATCCCGGCACTGACTGAAAAACCGGTTGAAAAAATCAGCCAGCCATCAGGCAGCCATTTCGGGCAACCTGTAATACATTTCGATTATAGATTTTCGTCCAATGATGTCAAGGTCTTGCGCTAAAAAATCTTTATCCGGCAAAAAACTCTCCCACCGCAATCGGGCAGGCCACCCGGTGCGAAGGATTTCCCGGGATCGGAACCAATTCAGGTCGATCCTGATCGCAGGCTTTCCCGCAATGGTCACATCGCGGATGAAATGGACAACCATCGGGCGGCTTCACCGGACTTGGCGGTTCGCCCATCGGTGTTTCAAAGGCTTTGCGCTTGGCGGGTTCAGGTTCCGGAATCGCGTCAAGCAATTGTTTCGTGTAAGGATGGATTGGATTGTGATACAATTCCTCCGCATCGGCGATTTCGACAATTCGTCCAAGGTACATCACCGCCACCCGATCGCAGAAATATTCCACCACCGCCAGATTGTGCGCAATAAACAAATAACTCAGATGGAACTTTTCCTGCAACTCAAGCAACAAATTCAAAATCTGCGACTGGATCGAAACGTCCAGCGCGCTTACCGGCTCATCGGCGACGATAAATTCCGGCTCGACCGCCAACGCGCGTGCAATACCGATCCGCTGGCGCTGGCCGCCGGAAAATTCGTGCGGATAGCGGTTCATGTATTCCGCAGGTAAGCCCGCCTGTTCGAGCCAATACGCCACACGATCCCGTAACTCACTTCGGCTGCCGACCATGCGATAAAGTTTCATGCCCTCACCGATGATCTGCTCCACCGTCATGCGCGAGTTAAGCGAACTGACCGGGTCCTGAAAAATAATCTGCATCTTTTTGCGAAGCGGTCGAAGTTCCTGTCTGTCCAGCGCCAGAACATCCTGCCCTTTGAAGTTGACTTCTCCACCGGTCGGTTCGATCAGCCTCAGAATCGCCCGGCCCGCCGTTGTCTTTCCGCTGCCGCTCTCCCCGACAAGTCCAAGAGTTTTTTGACGTTCAACTTCAAAGCTCACACCATCCACCGCCCGGACATAGCCGCGAGTCCGACCGAGCAATCCCCCGCGAAGCGGAAAATGTTTCGTCAGGTTCTGAACCTTGAGCAGTATTTCATTATTTTGATTCATTGCGATCATATCTTCTCTATGCTTTAACCTTTTTGATTGTGTTCGACGTTCGATGTTCAACGTTCAATGTCGGACGTTCATCTCTCTGTTTTAATATCATATCCCCTCATCCATCATTTGACATTTTTATTTTGCTTGCGTTGTCGGGCAAACATTTTCGATTTTGTCGTATTGACCGGTAATCTCACCGTGAACGGTTCCCGCCATTTTTATTTCCTGGGCCTGCACATCCAGACCCTGATGCAACTCGGCCTCCGGGCCGATGAACAACACATTACCATAAAAGGTCACTTTTTCATCAAAAGAGCCGTTAATCTCTGCCGATGAGGCGATAATCGCCACTTCCGCCCTGGCTCCTTGATGCAGCATCACCTGCCGACCGATATATAACGACGGCTGAACCACCGGCTCATTCATATTGATATATTGTGCAGTCACTTTGGCCATCCCCCGCTGCTCGAACTGAGCCGTCATCTTATTAAATTCCCGATAACTCCATCGGAAGGCAATAATCGCAATGATAATAAAAATAATGATCGTACTTAAACATCCAACCCCACAGCCCAGCATCAAAGGCTTGCGTTTGGATCGTTCCATGATCGGCGTCGGCTCTTGTGTGTTCGTCGTTTCCTCATTCATTGCTCATTCTCCTGTGTAGTGATTGTCCACCCATCGCATAACTGGTATTGTAAATGAATCCGCTTTTCAAACAAGCGCCGGCCCAATAAAAAGTTTCCTATTGTTCGCCGTCGGGCTAAAATTGGATCGATGAAACGAGATGAACGAATTCAAATCATGCAGAAAAACCTGCTCGCCTGGTATCGGGTCCATCGTCGCGATCTGCCCTGGCGACGGACGCGTGATCCTTATGCCATTTGGCTCAGCGAGATCATGCTCCAACAAACCCAGGTCGCCACGGTCATTCCCTATTACGAACGATTTTTAAAAGAGTTTTCCACTGTTCAAGCCTTGACAAATTCGCCGCTCGATCGAGTCCTCAAACTCTGGCAGGGGCTAGGCTATTATTCGCGGGCGAGAAACCTTCACCGTGCGGCGCAAATCGTCGTCTCAGAGTATCACGGAAAATTTCCACAGACAACCGCCGTGTTGAATTCCCTGCCCGGCATCGGCCGATACACCGCCGGCGCCATTGCCAGTATCGCCTTCGATCTCGATGAACCCGTGCTCGACGGCAACGTCGAACGCGTGCTCTGTCGTGTCTTTCGCATCAAAATGTCGCCCAAAGAAACCGCCACGCACAAAAAACTCTGGACCCTCGCGCGTACCATCATTCCCACCGGCAAAGCCTGTTTTTTCAACCAGGCTTTGATGGACCTCGGCGCCACCATCTGCACCCCGCGCCGCCCGGCCTGCGAACGTTGTCCGCTGCGCGACATTTGCCAGGCTTTGAAAAATAATGAGCAAAACGATCTGCCCATAAAAAAACGACGTCCGCCCTCGCCGCATTATGACGTCGCCGCCGGTATCATCTGGAAAAATAACAGAATTCTCATCGATCAACGAAAGCCCCAGGGCTTGCTCGGCGGCTTGTGGGAATTTCCCGGCGGGAAACGCGAACCCCATGAAACGCTCGAAGAATGTCTGATCCGCGAGGTGAGAGAAGAACTCGCCATTGAAATTGAAGTAGGTGAAAAACTAACCGTCGTCAAGCACGCTTACACCCATTTTCGAATTACCCTTCACGCCTTTGAGTGTCGCTACCGTACAGGCCGACCCCAAGCCGTCCAATGCGCCGATTTTAAATGGGTTAAGCTCGCCGAACTTGAAAATTTCGCCTTCCCCAAAGCCAACGAAAAAATTCTTTCAGTTCTTCGTCAAAAGTACGCTACTCAATCCGCCCCAGCAATCGCAGCAACCCATCCAGAATTGTGATCGGGTGTGGCGGACAGCCGGGAATATATAAATCCACCGGCACAATATCCTTGGCTCCATTGTGTACTTCCGGGCTCTCAATATAAGGTCCGCCCGAAATCGCACAACTGCCCACCGCTATCACCAGCTTCGGTGCCGGCGTCGCGTCATACGCCTTCTTCAACGCCAATTCCATATTTCGCGGCACAGGCCCGGTAATCAGCAATCCATCCGCATGTCGCGGCGAAGCCACAAACTGAATCCCGAATCGTCCAAGGTCGAATACCACCGTCGTCAAAACATTTGTATCTGCCTCGCACGCTCCGCATCCGCCCGCGCTCACCTGCCGCAACTTAAGCGACCGTCCAAACAAACTACGTGATTTTTTGTCCAACGCCTCCGCCACCCTGAACGTCTCATCGCTTAGCAGTAAATCTTCCCGCTTCCTCGTCGCCAGCCGATATTCCGCCTTGAACTCAATCGCACCCTTCGAACAAATCTTTTCACATTCCCCGCAAAAAACACACCGCCCCAGATCGATCGTCACACCTCCCTCCAGACGAATCGCCCCCGTTGGGCACAATGCCGCACAAACCTTACACCCCGCCTCACATTTACTCCGA
>JAAZAW010000056.1 GCA_012514125.1 Phycisphaerae bacterium
ATTCCTTCTGCGGCTCATCTTCGATGATCGACCAGCTCCACGTCCAGGCGATCACATCCGCCTCGGGATTGGCGCGTTTGACGCCGCGATTGAGCAATTCGATCACTTCGGCCGTCACGTCTGCCGGACTTCGCAACGCACATCGCGGACAGACAAAGTCGGCTTTTGCCCAGTCGTTGAATTCCTTGATGCTGTGGGTGCGATCCCGGCGGGGATAGTGCGAATAACAATGAGTATGAAACTCACTGGCGGTAATGCAAAAAATACCGCCGAGCCCGGGAACAGCTTTAAACAACGCATAAAGCCCGCCTTCCAGATATTCCTTCACTTCCGCTGTGCCGGTGCAGAGGGAATAATACGTCCCGCTGAATTCTCCCACGTTCTCAAGAATGAACAGCTGACCTTTAAGTTGCGGATGCTTTTTCCAGAAAGAATCTTCCGCCCGCAACGCTCGCGGCTCAAGAATATAAAAATAAACTTTGATCCCGAATCGCCCGGCTCGTTTAACCAGATCGCGCAAAAGAGCGATCTTTTTTTCGCCCACTCGCGGAAAAAGATTCGTCGGCACAAGCGTTCGAAGCTCGCCATGAAGCCAGATGCCGTTATATCCCATCGTTGAAATATTTTTCAGATATTCATCCGAATAGGCTTGGGGCGAACTCTCAATATCGTTGCCGTTAAAATCTGCCAACGGCGAACGAATGATCCGGGGGGTAAACTGAAAGGGTGTCTGCGACATTGTTTTGTCCTGCGTCAACACATCATCCAAAGGCTCTGTGTTTCCCGAAACGAGGTTTCTCTGTTTCGGGAAACACTTTACCCTTTTTTCATCATCGTTTATCGGATGGATTCTGCGTTTTCAAAAATTACTCGATTTCGTAAATTTCCATGTGCGATTTCGACATCATCTCCGCACCATCAGCCGTCACCAGCAGACCGTTTTCCCATCGCAGACCAAAGTCCGGATCGTGCAGGAACGTATCCGCCTGGAAGGTCATATTCTCCTGCATCGGATATTCCGAAATCGTTTCCACCCACGGTTTCTCCACTTCCAGCATGCCCAGCCCATGACAAGGTCCATACAGATAAGTGCTCTCATAACCGCGATCTTTGTAGAACTGAACGAACTTCTTCGCAACCTCCGACGCTATCACGCCCGCCTTGATCCATTCATACGTTTTGTAATGAGCTTCAAGACCGAACTTGACAAGTTCTTTCTGACGAGGTGTCATCTTACCCAGACAGATCGGTCGACCAATCGAAGGCGAATAACCGTCAACACGACCGGCCATATTGAACTGCACCATATCGCCCTTCTGCATCACCCGATGCGTCGGACGAGAAATCGCATGCGTCGTATTCAAACCCGAAAGCGAATACACCGGATGAGCTTCGTATTCCGCGCCGTTTTCATACAACGACTGCTGAACAAGACCCACCACCTGAAGTTCCGTCATGCCGGGTTTAATTTTCTTGAGAACTTCGCCAAAAGCGATTTCACCTATCCGGAAACCTTCGCGCAGACACGCAATTTCCGCCGCCGACTTGATCTGCCGCAGCGACGTCATGATACTGTCGGCGTTGATGATCTGTGCGTTCGGGAACGCTGCTTTCAATCCTTCATACACCGGCATCGTCGTTACCAGATAACCCGCCACACCGATACGTTTCGGATCGGTCACACCGATGGATGCGAAGACATCTTTGAAATTGCTCACCTTCACGCCCGGATACGCGGGATCCGCCGATTCGCGATATTCGACCATTTTGTGAATATTGGCAATTTTAGAACGATCACGGGCATATTCACCGGACTCAGGTCCGATCATCAATGCCGCCTTGCCCGACGGCGCGATCGCCGCACCGCCGATTTCAAAGAGCGGCCAATACCCTGAAAAATACCGAACATTGGCAAAGTCCGCTTCGTTGGAATTCGCGATAAATACATCATAGCCTTCCTTCGCGACCAATCCCGCCGCCTTCTGAACGCGCGCCGCGTACTCGGAATCCGGAATACAAATTCGTTGATTGGACATAGTTCATTTCTCCTGAAAAAATAAAACAACTTAGTACAACAGTTTTTCAACCACTCCACACCGTCCCGCAAACACCCAACTTCCAACTTTCAACTTCCAACTTTTTAACTTCCAACTTTTTAACTTCTAACTTTTTAACTTCTAACTTTTAACTTCTAACTTAAGCCTCTTCCGCATACTCGCCAGAATCATCTCTTTTGCCGCATTCCCATACTCCAGATTCGCCTGGTGCGCCTGTTGGCAATACCACTTCTTCTGGGATAACTTCTTCATATCCACACCTTCAGGACAAAACGCCATCATCAACGACGTCTCCTGCAGATTGGCATGATCGATCGGATATTTCTTTTGCGTCTCAGCGTCCATAAACGGATGAACCTGAATCCAGCTGAACGGATCCGTCCCCGCCTCATGCTGACTGTAATAATCCTTCATACTGTTATCGCCCCACCACCCGGCGCCTTTTTCCTTGTCCAGATATTCAAAAATGATCTGCCTCGCCGCGAATCGAAACGCAAGATCGGTCGGCATGCCCGCAGCGAAATTTTCACTCTGGTGATGAACGAAAAGATGAATATTTCTAAAACCAATCGCCAGCAGACTCTTGAACAGTTCGCGAGCAAAAGGATGAATCACCTGCGAATCCACATGCACACTTCCATTGCCCGCGGGAGGCTCGACCACATAACTGGCCGCGCCATAATAAAATGCCGGCAACTGAACCAGGTTCATCTCCTTTTCCAATAGCTCCACCGCGCGGACAATAAGCAGCGTATCCACTCCCACCACGCAATGTTCACTGTGATACTCCAGAACCCCCACAGGCAAAATCACAGGCCAGTTTTCTTTAATCGCCTGCCTGATCTGATCCGCAAACATCAATTCGTATCGCATCGTATTCTCCTCTTACACGGTGAGTCTCCGAACCCGCCGGTGAAATAGAAACATTTCAACTACGTCGATTCCCGTACAACCAGTTTCGCCCGAATCACTTTTTTGACCTGATCCACCCCCATTTGCCCGCGAGTCATCTCCACCAGTGAAGTGACTGCCTCCCGGCCCAGTTGTTTTTTGTCCACACTGATACTCGTCAATCGCGGCACTGTAAATTCACCGTGCGGAATATCGTCAAACCCGATCACCCGAATCAGCCCCGGCACAGGCACTTTCAAATCCGACAATGCCCGCAACGCGCCGACCGCCAGTTCATCATTTCCAAATATTCCGTTGAAACGTTTTCCCTTGCCCCGTAAATCATGGACAATTCCGCTGCCCGCAGCGCAGGTATAATCGGTATGAATAATTTCCAGTACTTCAAATCGCTCCCGCAGCGACTCCGCCGCCAGGACCATCGCCTTCGAAAAATAATGATCCCTGGGACCCGCCAAAACCAACACCCGCCTGCTGCCTTTTTCGTACAAATGCTCCAACGCCAATCGACACCCCCCATAATTTTCCGACTCCACCGACGCCACCGGCAGATTCGCCGGCGCCGGACCATCCACAATCACCACATGCTCCGTATGTTGCAGAATCGCCCGGACTTCCTCCTCCCGAAATTGCCCCATCAGCACCGCCCCGCACAACCCCTTAATGGCGAAGACCGACTGCATCCGGGACCAGGACGCCTCAAACGTATTTTGCCAGTGAACCTGCAAAGGACATATCCCGAATTTGGACGCCTGCTCTTCCGCTCCCCTGGCGATATCGCAGAAAAAACCGTCCGCCAACTGTGTATCGCTGCCGAAGATTAACGCAAAACAAAGGGAAGTCTGCGACCGGAGCTTGTCCTTGCTCCGCATCGCCCGGGCCGCGGGCGATGGAACATATCCCAGTTCCTGCATCGCATGAAGAACCCGATCGCGAGTCTCAGGGCTGACCGTGTCTTCCCCTCGCATCACCCGGGTGACCGTCATGCGGCTGACGTTGGCTTTATTGGCGACATGAATAATGGAAACCGTCATAATGTTACTATCCCGTGAACGTTCACATAACTTAACATATTTTAAAAACGAAATCAAGTCTCCGGTAAAGGAGCATCACGTCCAACACTTTTACTAAACCGGTTTCAGTAATAAATAAAAAATATTTGTGATTTTAAGTGGTCGATGGAGAGAGACTTCAATTTCCAGAAGGGAAAAATATGGGATATCTTCAAGAACCAGTTATAATAAAATCACGTAATACAAGAAAAAGGATGTTATAGGAGATATTTTATGAAAATAACACAAGCAAGAGTGTCGATGGGGGTAAAAAGTTTTATTTTCGTTATCATCACCGTTATTTATCTCCAAAGTTCATTAAATATGTGTATGGCTCAACCTGTAAATAATAACGGAGTGCCCGATGAGCAGGATGTGGCCATGATCGAGCGCATGAGCCGCGTTTTTCGATATGTAGCCAAAGATGTCAGTGATTCGGTCGTTCATATCACTTCCCAGAAAACCGTCAAACAATCACCGCAGATGAGTCCCTTCGGCGACGACGATATGTTGCGAAGATTTTTTGGCGATGAACGATTTTTCCGATCGTTTCCTCCCATGCAGCCTCAACCTCAGGTCGGGCTCGGCAGCGGTGTCATCGTTGGTTCCGATGGATTGATCGTGACAAACAATCACGTGGTGGACGGCGCGGATAAAATTTCCATTGTTTTGCCCGACGGCAGGGAAGTGTCGCCCGTTTGGGTTCGGAATGACCCGCCGACGGACCTGGCGTTGATTAAGGTGGATGTCAAAGGTCTTAAACCCCTTAAATTTGCAGATTCCAATTCTGTCGAAGTCGGCGATTTCGTTCTGGCGGTAGGGAATCCGTTCGGTCTGGATAAAACCGTGACCCAGGGGATCGTGAGCTATATCGGCAGAGGGGTTCGTCTGAGTAGCGCAAGTGCTATTAGTTACAGTAATTATATTCAAACCGATGCTGCGATCAATCCCGGGAACTCCGGCGGCCCGCTGGTCAACTTGCGTGGGGAAATTATTGGTATTAACAGTGCGATTATCTCTCGAACCGCCACATACGCGGGCATCGGTTTTGCCATACCCGCCAATACAGTGAAATTTGTAATTGATCAGCTTCAAACATCAGAGCAAGTTGTTCGCAGCTATCTGGGGGTCTCCATTCAAGACCTGACCTTGCCGTTGGCAAAGAATTTTGGTCTGGAGCACGCGCGAGGGGCCTTGATCAGCGACGTTGGACCTGACACCCCGGCGAGTAAAGCGAATTTGAAACCCGGCGACATTATTCTGGAGCTGGACGGTAAACAGATTACCAGCAGCAGCCAGTTACAGAATATTATTTCTCAGACCATGCCGGGCAAGGATGTCAAGGCTACCATATGGCGAGATAAAAAAGAAATACAAGTTATAATTAAATTGGAAAAGATGCCCAAGGAATTTCTGGCCGGCAAGATGCCTGGGTCACAGGGTGAAACATCGGATGAGAAGGCGACGGTTGAAGAGCTTGGTATTGTTGTACAGTCCCTTACTGATGGTTTGGCGAAGAAATACAATTATCGACAGGGCATGAAAGGTGTTGTTATTACTCAGGTTGATCCTCAGGGGGAGGGGGCGCGGAATGGTTTGTCGGAGGGCGACCTGATTTTGCAGGTTCAGAACCAGCCTGTAAATTCTATTAATGAATTCAAAGCTATTATGAATAAGGCTTCTTTTAAATCAGGAGTGACACTTTTTGCCCGATCACCGGCGGGTGGCGCACGATTTATTTACATAAAGACTGAATAGGTGATGAAAACAACGGCAGGGATGCTATAATAACGATATGAGTATCAATATAGATAGTGCAATACTCGAGCGTCTGGCTCGCTTACGAGAGAATATCGCTAAAATTTTTCATGGACGGGTCGAAGTGATCGATCAGTTGATGGTCGGATTGCTTTCGGGCGGGCATGTATTAATTGAGGATGTTCCGGGCGTAGGCAAGACGATTCTCGCGCGGGCTTTGGCTAAGAGTATTCAGTGCAGTTTCGCTCGTATTCAGTTGACTCCCGATTTGCTTCCCAGCGACATCATCGGGGTTTCGATTTATAACGAAAAGACCAAGACCTTTGAGTTCAAGAAGGGGCCGATTTTTGCCAATATTGTTCTGGCGGACGAGGTAAACCGCACGACACCCCGCACGCAGTCGGCGATGCTTGAAGCGATGAATGAAGGGCAGATAAGTGTGGACGCCAAGACGTTTACACTGGATCGTCCGTTCATGGTGATCGCGACACAGAATCCTTTTGAGTTTGAGGGGACCTATTTTCTTCCGGAAAATCAGCTTGACCGATTTACCCTTAGAATTACGATCGGTTATCCCTCGCCGGAGCAGGAAGCCCGGGTGATTATGGAACAACCCGCCAAGACGGCGATGCGCGATCTGGAGCCTGTGTTGAGCAGCCAGGAAGTCATCGATCTTCAGGATGCGGTGGACAAGATTCATGTTTCGGCAGAAGTTCTGGACTATGTGCTTCGTTTTATTACCGCGACTCGAAATCATAAACATCTGGACCTGGGTCTTTCGCCGCGAGGCGGTCAGACTCTTATGCGAGCGGCGCAGTCACGGGCGATGGTGGAAAAGCGGGATTATGTAATTCCGGAGGACATCAAGCGTCTGGCTGTTCCGGTATGTGCTCATCGTGTTTTGAGCAAGAGCTATCTTGATGAGAATCAGACGACGACGACCGCCAGTGTGATTACTGAGATTATTAATGAGGTTGCGGTTCCGATTTGAGAGAAGTTGGAAGTTGGAAGAGAAGATGTGTGAAGGTGTGAAAGTGTGAAGGTGTGAAAGAGGGAAG
>JAAZAW010000057.1 GCA_012514125.1 Phycisphaerae bacterium
GTGGCGACATGACCGACAGTTCAAGCCCGGCTGAGAGTTCTGAAGAAAATCTTTATTCCGAGGCGGGGGAACGAACCCGTCTCTATGTTCGGGTCAACCGTTACACCCAGGTTTTGGCGGGGGTATTGGTTTTGGTGATTTTTTTCTGCGGTTATCTGTTTGGGCATTCTCGCGGCTGGCGGGCGGGGTCGCGGGATCGAAGTGAGATTCAGATGGCCCAGATTCAGAAACAGACTGCGGATTCTGAAGTTCTGGATGTTTTTTCCCGGGGCGGTAAGTCGGTCGAATCGCGTCGGACGGCGTTGGTTATACCGGCGGGCGGCGAGACGGGAAAAGAAGTTTTAAAAAATGACCGGAAAATAACTAGAAATGCGGGGTTGAATTATCTTATAATACAAAATTTCAGCCCGGAAGGGTTGACGACCGCAGAGCTTGCGAAGGAATTTCTGGCGAGGAAAGGACTTGAAACGACGATCGAGCGGGCCGGGCGGAATTATCAGTTGGTGAGCCTGCAAGGGTTCGATCTGAGCAATCCGCAGGATAAGGAACGCAGTATCGGGTTTCAGAAGCAGGTCCAGGTGATTGGCCAGCAGTTCAAGCAGTTGAAAGAGTCGCAAAGCGTGGATTTTCATGGCTGTTATTACCAGCGGTGGAATTGACTTAAAGAAAGTTGGAAGTCAGGAAGTTGGAGGTTGGAAGTTTAGCTTTCATCAACCCAATATGATTAGTTATATTGCAGTGCTTTTATAAGATGGAGAAAAGGTTATGTCTCTGGATCGATCATTGAAAATACAGTCGGGATTGACGCGATCACGTAGCGTTTTGACACGGGCGGAACGATTGAAAGTTCTGGCAGACGAAGAACGCTGGACGGAGAGTCAAAGTGTTTTCGGACTGCCGAAGGTTCGTCAACGCAAGAGCACCCTGGGCAAGAAGGTGAAAGAAGCGGCGACGGAAAGCGCGGAGGGCGCGGCAGCTCCGGCGGCCAAGGGCGGCGCGAAGGGTAAATAAGTTCCTTTCGGCAGCTAATGTTGAGAGGATATGTTAGAAGATAATGATGGGCGGCCCGCGGGTCGCCCGTTTTTTTGTCGAAGAAGATGTGAAAGTTGGAAGTTGCGGCGGATTTGACAGTGAATATATATTTTAAAGGTTGCGTTTTTTAAGTCGCTTTTTTGGGCATGCCCAATCTACATGAGGTGAGAAATGAGTTGGTCAGTTCCTTTGTCAGAACGGTGTAAGAAAATCGATGCTTCGGGGATTCGTAAGGTTTTTGATCTGGCGGCGAAGCGGAAGGCCCAGGGCGCGGACCTGGTGGATTTTTCCATTGGGCAGCCTGATTTTTCGGTGCCTGAGGTTATTAAGGATGCGGCGGTCGAAGCGATCCGGAAGGATCTCAACAGCTATACCGTGACACAGGGGATCGAGCCGTTGCGGGCGAAGATTTCGCAACAGCACCAGCAGCGATTCGGATTTTCGCCTGAAAGTGTGATGATTACCAGCGGAGTGAGCGGTGGACTTGTGCTGCTGTTTCTGGCGACGTGCGAAACGGGCGATGAGGTGATCGTGATCGATCCTTATTTCGTGATGTATAAACATCTGGTCTCAATGGCGGGCGCGAAGACAGTGGCGGTGAGCAGTTATCCGGATTTCAAGTTGCCTTTGGAGAAGATCGAGGCGGCGATTACGCCGAGGACGAAGGTTCTGATTTTGAACTCCCCTACCAATCCGACGGGATGCGTGTATACGGAAGAGGAACTCAAGGCGGCGGCGGAATTGGCGAGAAAACATAACCTGTTGATTGTATCGGATGAGATTTATCGCGAGCTTAGTTATGACGGTCCGGTGGCGAGTGTGGTGAGATACGCGCCGGAGCGGACGGTACTGCTCGATGGGTATTCGAAGAATCTGGCATTGACGGGCTGGCGACTTGGGTATGCGACCGGGCCTAAGGCGGTGATCGAACAGATGCTTAAGCTGCAACAATATACGTTTGTTTGTGCGCCGTCATTTGCGCAATATGCGACGGCAGAGGCGATTGACGCTTGCGACATTTCGGGGCATGTGGCGGAATACCGCAAACGGCGGAATGTGATTTATAACGGACTGAAGGAATTGAATTTTGAAGTGGTCAGGCCTTCGGGCGGATTTTATATTTTTCCGAAGGCTCCGGGGGGCGATGCGGGGGCGTTTGTGGAAAAGGCGTTGGCGAAAGATGTGCTGATTATTCCGGGAAATGTGTTTAGCGATCAGAATACACATTTCCGGATTTGTTATACGAAGGATGAAGCGACGCTGAGAAAAGGGCTTGCGCGGTTGAGGGAGATTGTCTAGAAGAGAAGAGGCGAACCGCCAAGGACGCCAAGAAGAAAGTCGAAGAAGTGAAATTTTATTTATTTGGTCGTTGACGTTTGGGGGAGGTTTTTATATATTTATATGACCGTAAAAGGTTTTTCCGGCTCCGCAAGGGGCGTGTCAATGTGCGTGATAACGTTGATAATGGGTTCGGGTGTACGCGACACTGAATTCAGGCCTCCGGAGAGGACCACTATCGCGACCTATGAAATGAGATCGATTTAGGTCAGTTACAATTGAGTATGACGTTAGTCGGCTTGATTGGCAAAAGATATAGAAAAATCTTACCCGGTGGTGTAATCGGTAACACAGCAGTTTTTGGTACTGCTATTTCTGGTTCGAGTCCAGGCCGGGTAAGTTTTCTTTTTTTCAATTGGAAGTTAAAAGTTGTGGGGGAAGTTGAGAGAAGTTTGGAAAGTTGGAAGAGGATTGTCTAACGGCTTGAGCCGTTTCTGGATTCCCGCCTTCGCGGGAATGACAGGATGAAGAAAAAAGATGGTGCGTCGAGACGCACTACAGAAGAAGATGAAGATGGCGGGTTATAACCCGCCCTACTTAATAAAGGGATTGCAACTGGTATGGCGAAAAAAGTTTCTGCAAATGGCAAGACGAAAAAGCGGACGATCGGAATTATTCTGGCGGCTGGCAAGGGCACGCGGATGATTACGGATTTGCCGAAGGTTTTGCATGAAGTTTGCGGTCGGCCTATGCTGGCGTTTGTGATCGATTCGTGCCGGGCGGCGGGAATTGAACATCTTTACATTATTGTCGGGTATGGGAAAGAGCATGTAATGCGGGAGTTCAAGGACGCGTCCGATATTACGTGGGTGGAGCAGAAGGAACAAAAAGGGACGGGGCACGCGGTGATGTGCTGTCAGCCTTATTTGAAGAAATTTGATGGTGATTGCGTGATTTTGTGCGGGGATGGTCCTTTGATTCGGACGGAGACGCTTAAGGAGCTTTTGGCGAAGCATCATCATGAAAAATCGTCGGCGACGCTGGCGACGTCGATTTTGGACGATCCGACGGGATATGGCCGGATTGTTCGCGACAGCTATGGGAACTTGCAGGGGATCGTGGAGCATTCGGACTGCACGGCGGAGCAAAAGCGGATTCAGGAAGTAAATCCGAGTTATTATTGTTTTGATTGGAAAGATTTGGATTGGGCGCTCGGGAAGATTACGCCGTCGAATGTGAAGAAAGAATATTATTTGACGGATGCGTTGAGCGTTTTGATCCAGAGCGGGAAAAAAGCGATTGCGATAACGGCAGTGCCGCCGCAGGATGTGCTGAGTATTAATTCTCGGCATCAGTTGGCGGAGGTGAGCAAGGTGATGCAAAGCCGAATCCAGGACGATTTGATGAATCACGGTGTGACGATTGTGGACCCGTCGAATACGTGGATCGACGCGCGGGCCTATATCGGGCAGGATACGGTGATTAATCCGTTTACGTATATTCATGGACGAGTGAAGATCGGGCGAAATTGCCGCGTTGGTCCTTTTGCCTACTTGCGTGATGGGACGGTGCTGGAAGACGATGTGGTTCTGGGCGTTTTCATCGAAGTGAAGAATTCGCATTTCGGTAGCGGGACCCGGGCGCGGCATCATAGTTATATCGGGGATGCGAAAGTCGGCAAGCAGGTGCATATCGGGGCGGGAACGATTTTTGCGAATTACGACGGGAAGACGATTCATGAGACTCAGGTGGGCGATTTGTCGTTCATTGGATCGGGCGCGACGTTGATCGCCCCGATAGAGGTCGCGAATGATTCGCATATTGAGCCGGGGTCGGTGATTCGAAGCGAAGGGAAGGAATCATCGGCGAAGGTGAAAAAAACAACGAGCAAGAAACCCGGTAAGAGTGGAGCGAGCCAAAAACGATGAATTCATTAAAGATATTTTCGGGCAATTCGAATCTGCCGCTGGCGACCAAGATTACGGAGTATCTGGGTACGCGTTTGGGCCAGGGACGGATCACGTTGTTTCCGGATGGTGAGATTCAGGTGAAGGTGGATGAAGACGTTCGGGGTGGGGACGTTTTTGTCATTCAGAGCACATGCAGCCCGGTGAATCATCACCTGATGGAGTTGTTGATTTTTATCGATTGTTTGCGGCGGGCGTCTGCGGCGCGGATCACGGCGGTGTTGCCGTATTTTGGATACGCGAGGCAAGATCGCAAGGACGAGGGGCGGGTTCCGATTACGGCGAAACTGGTGGCGAATCTGCTGACGACGGCGGGAGTGGATCGGGTTTTGACGCTTGATTTGCACGCGGCCCAGATTCAGGGATTTTTCGATATTCCGGTGGATCATCTGCTGGCGGAGCCTGTGATTTCATATCACCTGAAGGAATTGGATTTGAACGGGAGTTTGATGCTGGTATCGCCGGACGTGGGAAACGTCAAGCGGGCGCGGGCGTATGCTCAGCGGTTTAATGTGGACCTGGCGATTATCGATAAGCGTCGTGTGAGCGGGTCGGATATCGTGATCGAGAACATCATCGGTAATGTGAAGGACAAGACGGTGTTGATGGTGGACGATTTGATCTCGACGGGCGGGACGATTTGCAACGCGGCGAATCTTTGCATGGATCGCGGCGCGAAGGCGGTGTATGTGGCAGCGACACATCCGGTTTTGTGCGGACCTGCGGTGGAGCGGCTGGCGAGTGCACCGATTAAGAGTTTGATCGTGACGGATACGATCCCGCTTTCGTCGCGGGCGAAAGAAGAGTTGACCGGCATCGATGTGTTGACGGTGTCGGAACTATTGGGAGAAGCCATTCGGCGGATCCATCGAAATGAATCAGTAAGTAGTTTATTTATAACCGGCTAGTTGGAGGAATTTTGTAATGTCGAAGGTCAGTGTAATCAAGGCTGAACCGAGAAGTAAGCTTGGCTCGCATTCGAGTCAAAAGAGTCGCAAGAACGGCATGTTGCCAGGTGTGGTTTACGGGCACAAGAAAGAGGCCATGGCCATATCGGTACCTGCTGCGGAATTTTTGCAGATGTTCCGTCACGGTTCTCATCTTTTTGAGCTTCAGATGGGCGAACAGACGGAAACAGTTCTGGTCAAGGCGGTACAGTACGACTATCTTGGGACGAATATGATCCATGTAGATTTTTCCCGAGTGGATTTGACTGAACGGGTGAAGGTGTCGGTGCCGGTGATTCTTCGCGGTACACCGGTAGGCACGCAATCCGGCGGCGTATTGCAGCAGGTGATGATGGACGTCGAAATTGAATGCGTGGTGACGGACATTCCGGAGCAGATCAGGGCGAATGTATCGAAGCTGGGATTGGACGAGTCGCTTTATACGAAAGACCTGGAGTTGCCCGCCGGCGCGAAGCTGGTGGACGATCCTGAGGCGATCGTGGCTTCGGTGTCGGAGATTGCGGAAGCGGTGGAAGCAGCCCCCGGTGAAGAAGGAGCGGCGGAGCCTGAAGTGATCAGCAAGGGTAAAGAGGTCGAAGGCGAAGAAGGCGCCGAGGAAAAGTAAGTTTCGGATTGGTTTATTTAGTGAGTATGCTTTATGTATCTTATTGTCGGGCTTGGCAACCCTGGACCGAAATATGCGAAGACGCGACACAATGTCGGGTTCATGGTGATCGAGAAGCTAGGCGGACGATGGGATATCAATGTTGACAAGGGAAAATTTGAAGGTGTATCGGGTTCAGGCCAGATCAAAGGCGAGCCGGTGATGCTGCTTAAACCCCTGACGTATATGAATCGTTCGGGGTTGTCGGTGCGTGCGGCGATGGACTTTTACAAGCTTGAGCCTAAAGACCTTCTGATGATTCTGGACGATCTGGCTTTGCCGGTCGGACAGATCCGGATTCGGCACCAGGGTTCGGCAGGCGGACATAATGGTCTGTCGGATGTGATTCGTCACGCGGGCACCGATCAGATTGCACGGGTTCGCGTAGGGATTGGAAGCCCGCCGCCTCGGATGGATTCGGCGGATTATGTTCTGGGTGAATTTCGATCGGACGAAAAGCCTGTGATGGCCGAGATGATAGAACAAGCGGCGGATGCGGTGGAAACGATTGTTGACCAGGGGATTACCCGGGCGATGGATCGATTCAATCGCACGCCGAAACCGGCGGAAAGCCGGAATGATCAGGAAAGTTAACTAAAACGAATAAAACGGTATTTTGTTTGAAGGAGACACTACATTGTCAGTTAAACGTATGTATGAAGCGATGTTTTTGTTTGATCCGACGGCAGGCAACAACTGGGATCAAGTTCAGGAAGTTGTTGGTCGGTTGATGGAACGTTCGGAAGGCGAGTTGGTTCATCTGAAGAAATGGGATGAACGGCGTCTGGCGTATGAAGTCGAAGGCCGAAAACGCGGTGTGTATGTGCTGGCGTTTTTCATGGCTCCGACGGAGAAGATTGTGGATTTGGAACGCGATATTCGGTTGAGCGAAGAGATTATTCGCGTGTTGGTGATCAGCCGTCCGAAGTATTCGGTTGAAAAGGCGAAAGAAGTGGCCGAGACCAGCGAGGCGTATGTGGCACCGCCGCATCATGATTATGGTGATGAGAGTTATGAAGATCGTGGGCGTCGGCGTCGTCCGGCACCGCCTGTTGAGACAGAAGAAGTGGCGGTCGATGCGGCAGGTGACGACGAACTGAACGATAACCAGCCGACGTCATAATGCGTGAAGTCATTTGAAACATTGTAATGATGGATCGCTTTGCGGAATCGACGGTTGGCAAATCGTTGTTTGGAGCCAAGTGACAGAAACCCTAAAAACAACTATCAGGCAGGACCAGAACCATGGCGAATTATAACAAAGTTATTTTAGTCGGAAACCTGACTCGTGATCCTCAGTTGAGCTATCTTCCTTCGCAAATGGCGGTGGTCGAATTCGGGATGGCGATTAATCGCACCTGGAAAGGCGCCGACGGTCAGAAGAGGGAAGAGGTTTGCTTTGTGGACGTTCGGGCGTATGGCAAACCGGCAGAGACGATCAACCATTATATGGCCAAGGGTCAGCAGATTCTGGTCGAGGGGCGACTGAGTTTCCAGCAATGGCAGGCGCAGGATGGGTCCAAGCGGAGCAAACACATTGTGGTTGTGGAGAACTTCCAGTTCATGGGCGGACCTGCCGCAAATCGCGAAGCAGAACCCGGCGCGACGGCGAGGCCTCCGATTCGAACTCGCGGGCCTCAACAGGGTCCGGCGGGTGGACAGGAATATCCGGCGGATAATGTCCCTGCACCGGAGGAAGATGTGCCGCAGATTGGTCCTGAGGACGATATACCGTTTTAGTTAAACGTTGAACGGTTCTCGATTTTTGATAGTCGATAAATCAGAAATTTCATTGGAATAAAATTTATATAATATGATTCGTTGGAGGAATGATTGTGAAAGATAAGAGAAAAAAATTTCGTGAGGTGTTGAAGTGCCGTTTCTGCCGTGACAAAGTTGAGGAGATCGATTATAAGGACCTTCAGGTTCTTCAGAAAATGGTGACGAGCCAAGGCAAGCTGTATAGCCGGAAGCGTTCCGGAAATTGTGCCAAACATCAGCGTCAGGCTCAGCAGGCAGTAAAGCGGGCGCGGTTTATCGCCCTGCTGCCTTATGTGGGCTAAAACTTATTTCAGAACTTCCGAGAAAGAACACGCCGCCTTACGGTCGCGTCTCTTTAAGCGGTTATGAATTCTGATAAGTAGCGAGATTTTTAAACGTTTGAGAAATTACGGAGAGAATTTATGAGTAAGGTGACACGAAATTTATTGCTTAAAGCCGATGTGCCGGCGTTGGGCAAAATTGGCGATCTGGTGAAGGTGAAAGATGGTTATGCGCGGAACTATTTGATTCCGTTGGGTTTGGCGATTGAACCGACTCCGGCGAATCTCAAGAGGGTCGAAGAAGAGAAAAAGATCATCGAAGCCCAACGCGCCCAGGAACTGGCCGAAAAGCGCGCGATGGCGAATCGCCTTAACGGAATCGAGATTACGATTGTATCCAAGGCGAACGAACAAGGGAATTTATTCGGATCGATTGGTCCGAAGGAAATTTCCGAATCGCTCAAAGCTGAAGGCTACAATGTTGAGCCTAAATATGTTACAATGGCGGAACACATCAAGCAGATCGGCACGAATGAAGTCGTGTTGACAATCGCACCGGAAGTTACGGCAACGATTAAAGTCACGGTAGCACAGATGAACGATGGCTCAGAAAACGCGTAAATCAACCATGCCGGCGATTTCTCGCCCGGAAATCGCGACGGTTACAGGCGATCGCAAACCTCCGCACTCGTTGAGTGCGGAGATGAGCGTGCTTGGGGCGATGCTTTTAAGCAAAGAAGCCATCGGGCAAGTGATTCCCATCCTGAAAGAGGAATGTTTTTTTCAACCCGCCCATCGTCTGGTTTACCAGGCATTGCTGAACCTGTATGCGAAAGGCGACCCGCCTGATCCGATTTTGCTGCGGCATGAGCTTGCCCGGATGGGAGTTTTGGAAGAAATCGGGGGTTCACAGACTCTGGCGAAGCTGATGGTGGCCGTGCCGTCGGCGACGAACGTTGAGTATTACGCCAAGATGGTTCGCGGTCAGCACATGCTGCGAAAACTCATCGCCGCATGCAACGAGACGCTGGAAGATTCTTTTACCGAAGCGTACAGTTCGGAGGAAATCCTGGACCGGGCGGAAAAGCGTGTTTTTGAGATTACGGAAGAACGGCTTACGTCTGGGCCTGAAAATCTGCACAGTTTTCTGGATGCGGAATTTCAAAAGCTCGATGAACGCGATGGGAATTATCTCACCGGTCTTCCGACGGGGTTTACCGAGATGGATGATATGCTCAGCGGTATGCAAAACGGTGAGTTGATCATTGTTGCGGCGAGACCTTCGATGGGTAAGACGGCATTCGGGCTTAATTTGTGTGATTACATTTCGGTGGTGGAAAAGAAGCCTGTGGTGTTCTTTTCGCTGGAAATGTCGAAACAGCAGGTGGCCCAGCGTATGCTCTGCTGCAGAGCGATGGTGGATTCGCATCGCTTTCGAAGGGGGATGCTCAATGACCAGGAAATCGCGAGTTTGCATAGCGCATGCGACGTATTACGGGATGCGAAGCTTTTTGTGGACGATACGGCGGGGATGAGTATTCTGGAGATGCGTGCCAAATCGCGATTGCTGATGGTTCGCGAAAAAATCAGTGCGATTTTTGTGGATTATCTGCAATTGCTGTCGTATCCGGGTTCGGAATCGCGTCAGCAGGAAGTTTCCAATATTTCACGGGGGTTAAAGGCGTTGGCGAGAGAACTGAATGTTCCGGTAATCTCGCTGGCCCAGTTGAATCGCAGCGTGGAAGGCAGAGAAAGCCATAAGCCCAGGATGAGCGATCTGCGTGAGAGCGGCAGTATCGAGCAGGAAGCGGATGTGATTATTCTGCTTCACCGGGAAGATTATTATACCTCGACCGGCAACAATGACGGTGAGGATGGAAATAACGACCAGATGGGAATCGCGGAGATTATTGTCGCCAAGCAGCGGAATGGCCCTGTAGGAACGTTTCATCTTCAGTTTTCCAAGAAATATACGCGGTTTAATAATCTTGCGAATATCCGTATGGATTCCAACGATGCGTTCATTCCGCCTTCAGCGGGCGATGCGCCGTTTTAAGGAAAAGTCCAAGAACGCTGATATATTATTATCACATCCCTGCGGATGAGGAGAAACCTCAACTTGGGGCTTGTCTGATAAGTATCATTGATCGTCCGAACCGAAAATCGGTCGAAAAAAACGAAAAATCGATCGACAATCTTCCTTTGTTGGACGTGAATCCAGAATGTATGGTCAAAAGCGGATTACCATTTTTTGAACACAAAAAATGCGGCGGCGATAATCAATCCAAATCCAACCAGGTAATTCCACCGGATTCCTTCTTTCAGATACAGCACCGAAAAAACGCAAAACACTATCAGTGTGATGACTTCCTGAATCGTTTTAAGTTGAGCGGCGGAAAACTCATAATGCCCCCATCGATTGGCAGGAACCTGAAAACAATATTCAACAAAAGCGATCATCCAACTGATCAAAACCACCTTCCATAAGGCTGATTCTTTGAATTTCAAATGGCCATACCAGGCAAAAGTCATGAATATGTTCGAAATTACCAAAAACACAATCGTTTTCATCGAATGATCTACCTTTAATATATCTTGTTGTTTGTTAAAAACAAACGTTTCTCAGGGTTCGGATTCCGGCAATTTTGAAAGCGGCTTTAACAGAGTAACGCTCTGCTTAGAAAATGCAAAATCGACTTCCACAAAAATATCGCAGCGCGATAGTATACATTGAGATTATATCCTTGTGAAGACGCGGAGAAATTTTTACATATACAGGCCCCCCCCTGTATCCGAATACAGATCGCGGACGACTACTTATTCCCCACCTCGACCTCCTGCGTCAATCGTTCGATGGCTTTGAACAGCATCTCCTGGTTGATCGGCTTGGAGATATAATCATCCATCCCCGCTTCCAGTGTCTCTTCGCGATCCCCTTTCATCGCATGAGCGGTCATGGCAATAATCGGTATATGTTCACCGGTTATTTTTTCTCGCTGCCTGATAATATTTGTCGCCTCGTACCCCCCCATCACCGGCATCTGGACATCCATAAAAATCAAATCGTATTTTTCTTTTTCAAGCCGCTCGATGGCTTCCTGGCCATGATTGACCACATCAACATGATATCCCCGCCGCTGGAGAATATGCAAAGCGAGCTTCTGGTTGATCGGATTATCCTCCACCAGAAGAATTCGCAAATTTTTATAGCTTTCCTGAATCAAATGACGTGTCACCAATCGTGACTGCTCTTTCGGCAGCTGGTCCATTCCCAATGACATTCGAATCGCCGACAACAGCTCCGAGGGTTTGATGGGTTTGGTCAAATACGCCGTTATTCCCAATTCTTCACATCGTGCCCCATCGCCCCGCCGTCCCGCCGACGAGAGCATCATCACCGTCACCTTCGCGATATTCTGCTCGGTCTTGATTTCCCGAGCCACCATGAATCCATCCATCTCCGGCATATGGGCATCGAGCAAAACCAGCGAGAATGGACTTCCCTGGGCTTTGTGCCGCCGGAGAATATCCAGCGCATCAGCACCGTTGTTGACCTGTGTGGGGACCATACCCCATTTTTTCACCAATTCAAAAAGTATCTGACAATTGGTCTGATTATCGTCAACGATCAAAACCGCCATATTTTTCAACTCGTCCTGCGACATTTCGATCGCTGCAACCGGAGCATTTTTCTGCAATCCCAGATGAATGATAAAATGAAATTCGCTGCCTTTGCCCGGCTCGCTTGTTACCCAGATTTGCCCGCCCATCAATTCAACCAATTGCGAGGAAATCGCCAGCCCCAATCCCGTGCCGTCATATTTTCTCGTCGTCGAACCGTCGATCTGAGTGAACGCTTCAAAAATCATCTTCTGTTTATCTTCCGCAATCCCGATACCGGTATCGGCTACGACGACATGCAGACAAACATCCTCCTGCCCCGCCGATTCCATAGACACGCGAACCACCACTTCACCCTTTTCGGTGAATTTAATGGCATTGCCTGCGAGATTCGTAATAATCTGCCGTAACCGGCCCGGATCGCCGATCAATGCGTCCGGCACATTCTGCTGTACATGGCAGGCTATTTCCAACCCCTTGGCCTCCGCTCGCAATGCCAAAGCACTGATGATCTCCCCCAGACAATCCCGCAAATTAAAATTGATCGGAACAATATCCATCTTCCCCGCTTCAATCTTGGAGAAATCCAATATTTCATTCAAAATATTCAACAGGGAATCCGCAGACAACTTCACCATTTCCAGATATTCCCGCTGATCGGGCATAAGCTCCGTATCCAACGCCAGCTCCGTCATCCCGATAATCCCGTTCATCGGGGTACGAATCTCGTGTGACATATTCGCCAGGAAAATTCCCTTGGCCATATTCGCCGCTTCCGCAGCTTCACGTGCCCCCACCAATTCCGTCACATCCACAAACGATTCGATTCCACCAATCACGTTTCCTTCTTCATCATGAACCAAATCCGCGCTTTTGAGAATCTGTAATCGTTTGCCGTCTTTGGTGGATATCGAACAGTGCTTTTTCAGAATTCGTGTTTTCCGGTCAGGATCAAAAAGCCCGCATTGCTTCTGACATGGATCGCCCTTGAAAATCGAACAATGCTTGCCCAGTACCTCGTGTTGCGTAAAACCGGTCGCTTCGGTGAAAGCTTCATTGATGCTGGTGATATGTCCCTGAGTGTCCACCGTAAAAATCGCTGTCGCGGCAGTGGAAAGCAACTTTTCCTGGAACAGATTCGCCTTTCGCAGCGCCTCTTCCCGCTGAGCCAGATCTTTATTTATTCGCTCCGCCTCTTTCCTCGCCTCACTCAATTTCAAATTCTCAAGATACGCCGTTTCCTCCGCCTTTTTCCGATCGGTAACGTCACGACAGGTAACCACCACGCCTTGAATCGCCGGATTGTCCATTTGATTCCTGCTGTTGATCTCAAGCCAGACCCATCGCCCTTCCGCATGACAACACCGATAAACCTGGAGCACTCTGCAATCATCACGCAAAATATTCCTGAACGCCGACCTGGCACGATCCGTATCTTCCGGATGAATAAAGGAAAAGGCATCCTTTCCAACAAAATAATCAGGACAATAGCCAAGAACCTTTTCTATCGATTGACTCGCATATTCAATCGTCCCATCCGATCCGATCACCAGAAATACATCGCTGGAATTCTGCACAATCGAATGAAAACGTTCCTGTTGAGTTGCATTTTCCTGTCTCGACGCATCCAGGGTGTCGAGCATTCCGTTAATCCGCCTCGCCAGATCGGACACTTCGTCCGTATCAACAATGGGCAATCGACTCATCCCGTCCCCACAGCCGATCTTATACACAGCTTCCCGAAGTCTGAAAATTCTCGACAGGATTGTTTTTTCCAGCAGGAAAAGGGTCATTCCGCCAAAGATCACTCCCGCCCCAATCAAAAAACACAAATACGACAACAACGTCATTCGTCCATATTGGGTAATATCACGCGGAACGTCAACCCGCACAATAAGCCCCGACCCGCCTGATATCGCTTTCATCGGGAAATAACCCGAAATCATTGTCGCATCGAAAGGATGAATGAAAAATGTCTGATGCTCCGAAAAAGATTTTTCAGCCTGTACAAAATCAGGCGGCAGCGATTCGTCATCGACGGAATAAACCGTCATTTTAAGATTGACCAGACCCGCCAGATGTTTTAATTCTTCGACATCGAAAAATTTCGCAAAAATAAAGCACCCCCGCGCCGGCCCATCACCATTACTTTTTAATATCGGATGAGTCGCTAAAAATAGCGGTCCCTCCGAAAGTTCCAACATTCCCGAAACGGACTTTCCATCGAGCGTATCTTGAATCGTGAAACTATCCACGGTTAATCGATTCAAAAGACTTTGAGGAACAGGAATCTCGGTTTGTGATTGCGGTTCCACTCCAAAGGAATAAATATTTTCCCCTTTTTCATTAAAAATCAGGATAAAGTTCATTTTCAAATTGGAAAGGGTCTCGGGAACAAAATTCGCATCGATATATTTTTGATCCCGTTCTTTCACGTAAATATATGTATCATCCCAACGGGCATAATCGCCCGCCAGTGTCTGCATGGTTGAAATTCGCTCAGCGATAATATTTTTCGTGCGGTCCACATGACGATAAACCAGTTCATTCTCGATCCGCCGAAATCCGTCTGATAAAATCGTGTCGGAAATTAAATACAAAATCCCTATTAATCCAAATAAAGTCATTCCTATAAGGCTTATACTCTTTTTTCTCAGTGACATTTTTTTACCTTATTTCTAAAAGTAAATTTTAAGCCAAATCGATTAACTGCTTTTCCAGTATTTATAGTCTATTTTCAAGATGATGATCTCGGTTTCATTAATAAATTTCCGATTCACTCAACTTCATTGAATATATCGACTTTCTTTAGTATTACCTTTATATAATAACACCGAATATTAATTATTTTTATACACAATTCTCATCATTCCCAAACCCATCAATCAAGTAGATCACGAAAAGCATTAAGCCGCCTTCCCAACACACTGCGTCCGGCGCATAAAAAAAGCCGATTGTCGCTAACCCATCGACAATCGGCTCAGTGATTCTGCCGGTCAATGAACTCATCATCTTTCCAGGTGCATTGCATCAGTTCAGGCCCATGAAACTGATACTCGCGGCTATCTATCGGAACTACACCGTTCCATTTTATACCGCTTTAACACTCGGATTGATGCCGATTCCATAAACCGACATGTTTCGTCGAGTTCAGGCGTTGCCCGGACTTTTAACAAATCCAAACCGTGTTGAACACATCCCCAAGTCACTTCATGACCCGCCAAGGTCATCATCCTCAGTACGCCTGAACTCCAAAAAACAACATCTTAACCCGTTTCATATGTAATTTCCTGTCGTTCAACACTTTATCTTTCAGAAATGCCGCCTGCTTCCGCAAACAGACGATCAATTCTATAGGGCAAATATATGCAATTACTGTACCAAACGTTTTTTAGGTCGGAAAAGACTTCCTGGGAGTAAAAAACGTTATTTTTGGGTTCTGAAAGGATCGGCATACCGAAAAAGTGGGGAATATCACCCAATGATGAATTCCAAAAATGGGGAATAGTTCTCAGAACATAGAATCGGGTTCGTAGCCGCCAAGCAACCTGGCTGTCAGTTCGGTAAGGGTAACAATATCGAGGAAATTGTGATGGATAATAGTTTTGATCTTGCGGGCATCGCCGTTTTGGACAAAGTCATGATAGGCCTGTCCAATGGCCGAGCCGGGAATGTCACCTTTTCGTTCCCGTCCGCACAGAATTTTTTCGAGGGTCTGTAATTTACAATTCGGAAGCGACTTTTTCCAGTGTGACCGGGCACGATGGAGCATATCCACATGGGCCAGCGTCGGCGGGACGATTTGGTGATGAATAGCTGCTCGTTCCTGAATAAAAGGCAAATCGAAGCGTTTGCCGTTGAAGGTCGTAAGCACATGCGTTTTTCGCAGGCGATCGCACGTCAGGGCGAGAATGGCAGGTTCTTCGGAATAATCGCGAGCGAAGACCTGCTCGGCGACCAGGTCGTTTTCACCGTCGAAATAGCACCAGCCGATGAGAAAAACGTTCGATCCGCTAAAACCACAGGTTTCGATATCCAGATAGGTGACTCGGGGTGGTTCGGCGTTCACCAGCGATTGAAGTTCCAGATCGTTCGAATCGATCTCGAGCCGTTGCCCCGCACCCAGAAAAACATTTTTGTAGAGTTTCGTGACGGCGGCGGATTCAGGCCAAACGGTTCTGAGCTTATTTTGAATACGGAAGCATTTACCTGCCGGCCCATAGACCTCTTCACCGCAAACAATCTCACCAAATGTCGTTATCGCAGCACTGTCTGCCGGTTCGACTTCCGGTTTGCTCTTCGATGTTTTCTGTACCCAGTCGGCTCCGAATTGGAGGTTTGTTTTACCCAGTTTCTCAGTCAGTTTCTCAAGTTTTTTCAGTTTATCCGATGAAACCATGTTTTTATATAATTCCATTTATTTCATGCGCGAGGGCTAATGTCACGATATCCCGATTTTCAAAGCTTTTGCTGCCTGAAATCGTTTATTGGCAATAAAGTCCCGCGCATTCCATAAGTCAGTTCCGTACAAAATCCACCTTGCCATGCCGATTTATCCCGTAAATGAACAATTTTATGCCCATCGTCTCCCGCGGGCAACCCTGGGATTTTAACTCGTTAGGGCATCATAGCGAAGAGTTTTATTCTAAAAAATATCGAATTCGCTGTTGACTCAATTGGGCGTTGAATCTATAATCGGAATTCCGTTTGGGCAGGTAGCTCAGTTGGTAGAGCAAAGGACTGAAAATCCTTGTGTCGCCGGTTCGATTCCGGCCCTGCCCATTTTTTTATGCGCCGGGAAATGTCGTCGGATAAAAAATATCAAAATCATGTCAGGTTGTATTCTTTGAGTTTTCGGTAGAGAGTGCGCGGGGCGATACCGAGGATATTGGCGGCTTGCTCGCGGTTGCCGCGGGTGAGCTGAAGGGTATTTCGGATGTGCTCGATTTCGAGTTCCTGTAAACTCTTGCCTGCGAGATTGGTCAGAGGCACGATGGCTGTCACGGGATTTTCCGTCGATTGCGAACGGATTTCTTCGGGAATATCCTCCACATCCAGCACAGGACCCTCGCCCAGAACGACCATTGTTTCCACGCAATTACGTAGCTCTCGGACGTTGCCGGGCCAGTGATAATTGGTCAGGATATTTCTGGCGGACGGGGTCAAACCTTCGATTTTTTTGTTTTGTTCGGTAACGAAAATCTTCAGAAAATATTCGATCATCAACGGAATATCCTCCCGGCGATCGCGCAGCGGCGGAATTCGCAAGGTCACCCCTTTGATACGAAAATAGAGGTCTTCGCGGAATTTACCGTCTTTGACCATTTCCGCCAGATCGCGATTGGTCGCGCTGATGAGTCGGACATCGACGCTGACCGGTTCGTTCGAGCCGACCGGAACGATTTCCCGATTTTCGAGGACGCGAAGGAGTTTGGCTTGCATGGTCAGGGGCATTTCCCCGATTTCATCGAGAAAGAGCGTACTGCCGTCGGCGTATTCGAATCGTCCTTTTCGTCCGCTGACAGCACCGGTAAAGGCGCCTTTGACGTGGCCGAAGAGTTCGGACTCGAGCACCCCTTCGCTTAGTCCGGCACAATCGAGAGTGACCATACGTCGGGCGTGCCGGGGTGAATATTGATGAATGGCGTTGGCGATCAGGTCCTTACCCGTACCCGATTCGCCCTGGAGCAGGACGGTAATGTTCGACGGTGCGACCTGGCGAACGATTTTAAGGATTTTTCGCATTTCGGGCGATCCGACG
Organism: Phycisphaerae bacterium; assembly: GCA_012514125.1. Classification (GTDB taxonomy): domain Bacteria; phylum Planctomycetota; class Phycisphaerae; order JAAYCJ01; family JAAYCJ01; genus JAAZAW01. The sequence continues at coordinate 17,313 of JAAZAW010000057.1, forward strand.
ACGATGCTCTTAAAATCGGCTTTTTCTTCGAGCTGACGCTGGAGGAGCAGATGTTCGCGTCCGGCCTGGGCTTGCCGGGCGGCACGAGTGACGATTTCACGAAGTTCTTCCAGATCGATGGGTTTGGTCAGATAATCGTAGGCGTGTTCTTTTTTCAGTGTTGTTCTGGCGAGTTGTTCACTGCCGTGAGCGGTAATGAGAATAACTTCAGTTTCGGGCCATTGGGAACGAGTGGCTTTGAGGACATCGACACCGTCGAAGTCGCCGCCGAGTTTGTAATCGGTAATGACCACATCGAAGGGACGCTCGTTGATTAAATCGATTCCCTGACTGCCGGTCAGGGCGATAAGGCATTCAAACCCCAGACGGCTTAATCCTTCGGCCATGGCTTCGGCGTGGGCCTGTTCGTCTTCCACGATTAATACACTACCACGATTCATGATCATGTTTGAGCCTCCGATTCAGCGGGGTCCGCGTCCGGCGAAGCAGCGTTTTGCATCGCCAGGGGCAGCAATATGACAAAGCACGTACCCTTGCCCGGTTCGGAATGAACCTCGATCCGACCGTGATGTTCTTCGACGATTCGCCGCGTCATGGCCAGTCCCAGCCCCGTTCCTCCTTTTTTGGAAGAGAAATAAGCATCGAAAATTTTTTTCTGGATTTCTGCCGGCATACCGATACCGGTATCGGTGATTTCCACTCTCGCCCATTCACCATTGCGAACCGTTCGCACCATCAGGTCGCCGCCCTGGGGCATGGCTTGCTGCGCGTTGATAAACAGATTCAACATGGCTTGTTTGACCAGATCACGATCGATGGAGCATATCAAGGGTTCGGAGGTATATTGTTTGAAAACCCGTACCTGATTCGCAACGGCCTGAGGCTCATAAAAATCGATCAATTGATCGATTTGCTGATTGAGGTCCCCGCATTGAAGATTCAGTTGGTGATGGCCGACAAATTGGATGAAATCGTCGAGAATATCCCGCAGACGATTGACTTCGTCCTGCATTCTGCCGATTCGCAAGACGCTCCGGCGAATACGGTCGTCTTCCGGATCGCCGAGTTCCCGGACATCCTCGGAAAGCAGTTGGAGATTGACCTTGAGCGTCGAGAGCGGGTTACGGATTTCATGCGCAAGACCGCCGGTAAGTTGGCTCAGGTCCTCAATCGAACTATTCGAATTTTTCCGGTCGTTATCCATGGAAAGATAGTTTATGCAACCTTGGCGTCGAAGGCAAGGAAAGAAATGAAGCCGGGTATCCACAGGGAAGTGTTTTGGAAAATTGTTGAAATGACAAGATTTACGAACGATAATAATATTTTCATTTTTGAAAGATAACCGTGTTGAAGTAACGGGCACATAGCAACGTTGCGGAACTTCACGACGGAATTTTGATGGTTGGATTAGAAAGGAATGGGTTGATGTCCTCCGAAGGAATGAAGAAACTTGAGCAGCTGACTCTAAAAAAAATCCAGCAAAAGGTGGATGTTTTAGGGCAATATGTAGGGTCGGAAAAAGTAAGGGTAACGGATGTCGCGGCTTGTGAGACAATGGAGCATCTGACCTTCGATCAGGCGAAGAGACTTTCGTATAAGCCGGTGAAGGAAGGTTTCCGCTGGGGCAAGCCCTGGTCCACCGCGTGGTTTCGACTGCGATTTACGATTCCCGCATCGTTCAAGGGACAGAAGGTGGCGTTATGGTTCGTGCCCAACGGCGAGTGTATCCTCTTCCGCGACGGCCTGCCGACCCAGGGCATTGACGTGAACCACAAAGATTATCTCCTGACCCCCTGTGCCCGGGGTGGTGAAAAATTTGAGCTTTATGTCGAAGCCGGTGCCAGCGACGCCTTCGGAAACTTCCAGATGCGAACGATGGAAGCTCCTTATATCGCGATTATTCTGCCGGAGGTCTGGAAGGCGTGGTATGATCTGAAATGTCTGGTGGAAATGGTTGTGCCGGGGTCGCACTGGACGGGCGTTCCCGAACCGGCTCTCGACGAGGAATCCACTCGTCGGGCGAAGATCATTTTCGGCCTTAACAAAGCCGTCGATCTTTTCAATGGTCAAGATACTTCGCGAGAAGCTCTGATCGATGTCGCTAAAAAAATCAGCAAGACATTAAAACCGTTGTATGCTTCGCCCGCGGAGGCTTCGGCACAGACCTTTGCCTGCATGGGACATGCTCATATTGACGTTGCGTGGCTTTGGCCGCTGGCTGAGACGATCCGCAAATGCGGTCGAACCTTTTCTACCGCCCTTGAGTTGATGGACCATTATCCTGAATATCTCTTCTGTCAGTCGCAGCCTCACCTGTATGAGCTTACGAAAAATACATATCCTTCGCTCTATAAACGCATCAAGGAAAAAGTCAAAAAAGGCCAGTGGATTCCCACCGGCTGCGCGTGGGTCGAAATGGACTGCAATTTGGCCGGTGCGGAGAGTCTTGTTCGCCAGTTTCTTTTTGGCACACGATTTTTCAAAGATGAATTTAACTATACACCGCAATGCCTGTGGCTGCCGGATGTCTTCGGTTATTCCGGTGCCCTGCCGCAAATCCTCAAGCGAAGCGGGATGGATTATTTCCTGACGCAGAAAATTTCCTGGAGCCAGTTCACCGTCTTTCCGCATCATACGTTCATGTGGGAAGGTATCGACGGTTCGCAGGTGCTTTCGCACTTTTTGCCGACGAACGATTACAACGCCAAACTCCGCGGAAGCGAAGTCATCACCGCAGCCCGCCGTTATAAACAAAAAGACCGTTCGCCCATTCAGGCAACGCTTTACGGCTGGGGCGACGGCGGCGGCGGACCGACGAAGGAAATGCTCGAACACCTGAGCCGATACAAAAATCTTGAAGGTGTGCCGAAACTGGTGCCGATGTCGCCGGAGAAGTTCTTCAAAAAAATCCAAACCGAATCAGTCGATCTGCCCAAATGGGTCGGCGAACTTTATCTGGAGTTCCATCGCGGTACGTTTACGACCATGGCGGCCAACAAGAAGTTCAATCGTCAAAGCGAACTGCTGCTGCGGGACACCGAAGCGCTTTCGGCGATTTCAACTCTCTTCGGAGGTTCGTATGCTCAAAAAGAACTCAACGCCGCATGGAAGACCGTACTGCTGAACCAATTCCACGATATCATTCCAGGCAGTTCGATTGAAAAAGTTTATATCGACTCGCAGAAGGATTACCTCGGCGTACTCAAGAGTGTTGGCGAAGTCAAAGATAAAACGCTGGCTTCCCTGGCCAAACGCATCAGTGTTACAGGAGAAGGTCCGGCGGTCCTGGCGTTTAATTCACTGGGGTGGAATCGTTCGGATACGATCACCGCGGAGGTCAAAGGACTTCGCAAAGGTTCCCTGCTTTCAGCCATCGATGCCGAAGGTAAAAAAATCCCCGCACAGGTCGGCTTTGACGGCAAGGTGCGATTTAACGGGCAACTACCGTCGATGGGATATAACGTTTTTCATCTTGAATCCGCCCAGGCCGGCGCCGAGACAATCAAAGCCACTGAAAAAGTACTGGAAAACAATCTCATTCGCGTGAAGTTCGACGCCCAAGGCTGTATTTCAAGCGTCTTTGACAAACAGGCAGGCCGCGAAGTCATCGAGCCGGGTCGCCAGGCCAATCAGTTCGGTCTCTACGAAGACCGCACTCCGAATTGCGGTGAAGCGTGGGATGTCGAAATCTTCCATCTGGATAACCCTGTCGCGATCAACGGCACACTCGAATCGATCAGGGTGATTGAAACGGGACCGGTACGGTCTGTTTTGCAAATCAAACGAAAAATCAGCCAATCGACGATTATCCAGAATGTCATTCTGTCTGCCGGGTCCAAACGGATCGATTTTGAAACCACCGTCGAATGGGGCAATGAATCGCAGGTCTTCCTCAAGGTCGCCTTCCCCGTCGCTATTCGCAGCGAGACGGCGCGTTACGATATCCAGTTCGGCAGCCTCGAACGGCCGGTTCGCTGGAACACACCGCGGGACTTTGCTCAGTTCGAAGTCGCCGCCCACAAGTGGGCCGATCTTTCCGAAGGCGATTACGGCACAGCAGTGCTTAACGACTGCAAGTATGGCTACGGCATTCGCGACAATGTGATCCGCCTGAGTCTGCTGCGGGCAACCAAAGCCCCGAATCCGGTCGCCGATATCAATACGACCCATACCTTTACATACGCTTTCCTGCCGCACACGGGTGATTTCCGAAACGGCGTGGTTCGTGAAGGCTACGCACTGAATATTCCGCCGGCGGCCATGGCCGCCGCTGCCAACAAGGGCGCGCTCGCTTCGACCGGATCATGGCTGAATGTCTCGGGCGAAAATATTGTCCTGGAAACCCTCAAAAAAGCCGAAGACGACTCCTCGATGATCGTTCGTCTGTATGAAGCTCACGGCTCGCGGGGCGTTCGGACAATTTCAACAACGCTTCCGGTGAAGAAGGTCATCGAGACGAACCTGATGGAAAAGGAAGAACAACGGCTGAAAGTCAAAAACGGTTCGGTGAAACTGAACTTCACCCCGTTCCAGATTCGCACACTGAAATTTGTCTTTTAAGCTGAATCCCTTTGCAGGATACTCTGGTTTTTCAATAAGCTATGGTCGTTCCAATAGCCGGGGATTCCTCGGACCGGATATTGTCGATCGGCTTTCCATGCGGACCCATTATCCTTGATCCATAGCGGTCATTTTTTTGTTGAAAATGGTCGATTAAAGGACAAACTTCTCCTTCTCGAGCGGTGTTGCAAAATGCAAGATAGCCATGAAATGAATGCCGGCCAATTCGTTATCAGATAGCCTATAAACATATTATAAGCTATTTTAACAGATATTTTCATTTTGTGTTATTCCACAATGCCGATATAATCAAAGTTATGGAATAAGGGGGGCAGGACATGGAGGCCCGAGAAGATCGATGGGGTAGCAGGACTGAAAATTGCCACTCGCCGTTGGTTGTTTGTATTCATCAGACATTTAAACGTCAGTTCAAGACGTTCTCTCACCATATTGACTCAGATTCTTTGATTTGCGAAAAAAGCGAGCACCCCGGAGTTCTGAGTCGCTACCGGACCGTCGCCCCCTTCCAGGAATTAATGACAAACGCCCCATGATCACACGAAGCAGTAATCGCAGACACGTTTTTAACGGAAAATGTCATTCGCGTATCAGGGCGTGAATGAGCCATACAGGCACAACAACCGCCTGGGTCAGCCCTCGGCCTATCGCTTTGACGATGGGCCGGGGGTTATTTTAAATTCGATCCATAATGCAATAAATTTTCATTTTCACCGTTTAATCTTTATAATGGACCATTACACGACTTTCTCAAGGAAGAATCTATGACAGACATGCGAGATAACCGAGGCTTTACACTCATCGAGTTGCTGGTGGTCGTGGCGATTATCGGCATTTTAACCGGCATTTTACTTCCCGCCCTGACACGGGCACGCCAGGCGGCGACCAAGGCGGCGTGCTCAGCCAACCTGCGACAGATCGGCATGGGGATTCAGATGTACCGGCAGAACAGCGCCGACAAATTTCCAACCGCCCGATACATGCCCCGGCCATTTTCCAGTTCATCCATCGACCCTCCTCTCCCGGCGCTGATTCTTGGCGGTATGGCGACGGAGCAGAAAGTTTTTCAATGTCCCGGGGATAAGAATTATGTCTTTTCATTGGTCGATTCCCAAACGGGACTGATTTGCGGATCGAGCTATTATTATAATCTCATGCTCGGCGGCATACAGATCGACTCCATACCGTGGGTGAGACGAGCGGAACTCAGTGAGACGGAAATCACTGTTTGCCATGATTGCGATGGTGGGTCTTATACTCTGACGGACGGTTCAACAGTAGATGTTCCGTGGTTTCATCTTAAACGCAATCTGCTTTTTGCCGATGGGCACGTGGGGAATTTTTAATATACCAACAAAAAGGAATATCCTATGAAACTGACTCTTGATAGCCAAAGGAAAAAGATCCTTCTGACGACCCTGCTTGTGCTCGCCAGTGCCGGTATTCTTTCGGGCGGTATTTATTATACCTGGCTTATCACGCCACCGGGGGCGCCCAAAACAGCGGAGGAAGGTCTTAAAACAATCAGTTCCGCACGTTTTGAACGAATGCCGGAGTATCGAAAAACCGAATATCTCGAACAAACGCAAAACCTGCTTCAAGCGATTCCGGAAGAACAGCGTCATGAGATGATCCGGCAAACCATGCGTGATCCGGACATGCGGGGAAGTCTCCGCGCCGTTCACGAAAACACGATGAATCAGCAAATGGTCAAATTTGCCAACGCCTCGCCTCAGGAAAAAACCCAAATGCTCGATGAAATCATCGATGACATGCAATCGGGCAAAGGCTTTGGCCGGATGGGTCCCCCCGGCGGTCCCGGCGGGCCGCGCGGGGAACGTGGCGCTCAGGCCCAGGCAGGTCAGGGCGGACAAGCCCGGCAAGACGGCAACAGGCCTCGTGGGGGTCGGGGCAATTTTCGTCAGCACATGCAGCGAAGAATCCAGGAAGGAAATCCCCAGCGAATGGCGATGCGAATGGAATTCATGCGGGCGATTCGGCAGCGAATGGAACAACGGGGAATTCAACCTCCGCAGAGGCCTGGCGGTCGAGGCGGTCCGGGTGGCCGACGATAAAAATGATCCCAAACAACGAGTACGATGATCAATATTGAGAGGCGGGTTTTGAAACCTGCCTCTTTTTTGAGGTGCGGGGGTAGATATTTCTTGCTAGAGGGTGTAAAGGCTTTGACTTGCTGATTTCCAGCGGGTATATTCTGAGTTTCGATATTAAACTTGACGGTCTGTTTTTTATTTATACGCCTTTTGCAATTGGAGGTTACTCATGGCGAAAATGGTATACTTTTTTGGTCCCGGCAAAGCCGAAGGCAAAGCCGAGATGAAGAATCTGTTGGGCGGCAAGGGTGCGAACCTGGCTGAAATGGCCAATATCGGGATTCCCGTACCGGCCGGTTTCACGATCACGACGGAAGTTTGCACCGAGTTCATGAAGGGCAAGGGCAAGTATCCCGCCGGTCTGGATAAGGAAGTCAAAACCGCGCTGGCCAAGGTCGAAAAGACCATGGGCATGAAGTTCGGCGACCCGAAGAACCCCCTGCTCGTGTCGGTTCGTTCCGGCGCTCGCAGTTCGATGCCGGGCATGATGGAAACGGTTCTGAACGTTGGTCTGACCACCAAAACCCGCGAGGGTCTGATCAAGCTGACCAACAATCCCCGATTCGTCTATGACGCTCATCGCCGATTGATTCAGATGTACACCGACGTCGTGATGGAAAAGGCGGAAGGCATCGAACCGAAAGAAGGCATGGGCATTCGCCAGCAACTCGAACGCGAAATGGCCAAGATGAAAAAAGACCGCGGCGTGACGCTCGATACCGATCTGACCGCGGAAGACCTCAAGGAATTAATTGAAATCTACAAAGTCAAGGTCAAAGAAGTTCTGGGCAAAGAATTCCCCGATGACGCCATGGAACAGCTTTGGGGCGGCGTCGGCGCGGTATTCAAAAGCTGGAACGGCAAGCGGGCCGTCGCGTATCGTAATATTGAAAACATCCCGCACGAATGGGGGACCGCCGTCAACGTTCAAACGATGGTCTTCGGCAACATGGGCGACGATTCCGGTA
>JAAZAW010000058.1 GCA_012514125.1 Phycisphaerae bacterium
CCGAAAAATCCCTGGCCTTATCGGGTTTCTTATCATTATTCTCCCCCGTTGGACCTGTTCAGGGTAAATGGGAGAGTTCGGTTGGATGTTCTCGATCCGCAACGTGCCTTGCTGTTCGATCTGGTTACATGGACTTACAGTCATGATGGAAAGTCATGGAACTACATGCGTTCGGACGTGAGTGCAAAGACCTATCGGGATGCCAATGGAGAATTGGCGACCTATGTTACGAGCAATCCTATCGGAACCAACAATGTATTGTTCGATAATATTGTGGAGAATTACTTTAAATAACTTTGACATCTGGAAACGACATGAACGGTTCAAAAACATTCATTTCTGATAAAATCAGAGAAAGTCAAGGTGTGCGAATGAAATCTTTAAAATTATTGACGGTCTTTTGTGTTTTGTCTGTCGCCTCGTTATCTCTTGCAGATCGTCCAGCATCGACGACCCCGTCCGCAAGGGATAAAATGTTTCAAACGCATTATTCGGAGGGTGCTTATCGTTTTGCCAAAGGAAGGTATTCTTTTACATCGAACATCATTTTCGACAAGCCTGTAATTCTTGATGAGGGAGCGCTCTTCGACATTTCCGAAGGAATCACGGTTACCTTTGGAAGTGCCTTCACGGCTGGTACGGGGCAGGTGTTTACGGGAAAAGGTCATGTTCGCGGGCTTAAAAAATTAATGCCTGAATGGTTTGGTGCCATTGGCGATGGTATTACCGATGATACCCGGGCGATTCAAAAGACATTGGACTGTTGTGAAGATCGTGGTTATTCCATGGGATCGGCCGGAACGGGCAACGTTGTCGTATTAACGGGGTCTTATCTTGTCAGTAGTCTGGATGTAAAATCGACCTATGTCACGATCCATTCTGAAAATGCCTGGCTGATCGCCCAAAGCACCGGCAGTTATCCTTACCTGCTGAAATTCACCCGTCATTTCTGCCGGATTACGGGAACCCTGTTTATTGAGGGAAATTATAATCTGGGTTATGAGTGTATGATCAATGTAAATACCCGGCATTTTATCGCTCATAATGTGACGATCTGGCGAGCGTCTCTGGGATGGCTGTTCGGCAACCGGAGTTGGGCGACAAGCGGAATTCCAGGCGATGCGGAAAAAGGGGACAGTGAGATCGAAATCATAGGTGGAGCAACCGTCCATTGCCTCAGAGGGGTTGAGATAGTGGGGGCCAATACCATTGTTGTGTTCTCCAATGCGCTGATCTATTCTTATCCCTGGACGCTTCCCAAAGAGGATCCGAGAAAAGCGGCCTGGGAGTCGGCGGATTCCACACTGGTGAGGTGTATCGGAAGTTTGGTGTACTTCACCGGCGGCGGCCTGGCCAATTTTTCCAGCAAAATTCCTTTGATCGAAGTCCAGCCCATTCGATGCACCAAACCGCAATATTTCAGCAATTATGGGGGCGTTTACATTGCCAATGCACATATCGAAAGTGGAAATCTTTTTGCAACTGCCAACCCCAACAATATTCCCACACAGGATTCGAAAGGCAACCCGGTGGTTCAGGAAATGAAAAGTCTGATCCTGACCTCTTGCGGA
>JAAZAW010000059.1 GCA_012514125.1 Phycisphaerae bacterium
ACTAAAAAAATAATGCCACTTCAGACAACAATTTGTTTCGCGACGCTTTCACGAACGATCAGTTCCGCTTCGCACAAAACTTTTTCCGGAATATCGTTCCGCCCTTCCTTTATTTTTCTCGTCAAAAGTGCGACTGCCGCCCTGCCCATATCTTCTCGTTTCTGATGGATGGTCGTCAGTGCCGGGCGCCATTGCCTTCCCATTTCCGTGTAATCAAACCCCGTAACCGACAGATCATCGGGCAAGGTCAGTCCAGCCTGAACCGCTGCTTTCATGATCGAAATCGCAATCTCATCATTGACACAAATCATCGCGGTCGGACGATCCGGCATATTCAAAAGTTGATCAATAACTTTCTCCGGGCCGAAGGGTTCCGGATCGGATTGAAAATCGACGGCCATCACATATTCCGGCTTTATCGGCAGATCAAGAGAATAAAGTCCTTCATAATAACCGCCCAACCGGTCCAGAAAATGACCCTGAGAATAATGTTGTTGATAATTGACAAAACCGATCTGTCTGTGTCCCATGGTAAAACAATGTCTCATCGCTTGCCTGATCGCGCCGTGATTGTCAATCGTGACCATATTGCAGATCATGTTTTCAAAGGTGTAATTCAACAGAACCGTCGGGGCAAAACATTGCAGGCATTTGATCGCCTCTTGAGTCGTTTCTCCACAATGAATGATGCCGGAGATATTTGAATCCGCGAAAAGATCGGTGAAATCGTCCATCGTCTCCCAGCGTTTAAAGATGAGATTGAGTCCCTGTTCCTTGGCCTCCGCTTCGGCACCATCGAGCAGCCGAGTGTAAAGCGTCGCACTAACGCAGGAAGTCGCAGGAGTAAGATAGCAAATATCACCGATATTCCGTTTCTTTGGTTTGAAGGAAGGATCGATCTTATTAATATAATCAAAAATACGTTGTCGCGTTTCATCTGAGACACGCTTCGTCATCGGATTGGCTAGGACAATCGAAACGGTACTTTGGCTTATATCGAGTTCTTTCGCAATTTTGGCCTGGGTAAGACATCCCATGCGGACAACCTTTAGTAATATTATGACTAATATCTCAAGTACAGAATATCGAATTATGCCTTAAATGTCAAAGGTAATTGGTATATTTTTTAAGATTTTCTGCCAAGGAAAACATTGAAGCCATCGTGTCAGTCTGGATCAAAAAATCTCTCGGAGTCATCATGCCTGAAAAGGCATGCACGATGAAGATTCCAGAGCTTTGGCGGGGTCTGAACGATAATCCAGCAAATAATCCACCGCAAGGATCAAACCGGTGAAGGCAAAGAACAATCCATTATTGAAGGGGTCAACCGAGGTTTCCCGGAACATGCCGTCGATCAGATAATCCACCATCAAAATCCAGAACAGAATCACAAGATCGCGAGAAACCCAGCCGCTGGCATCGGGCGGAATGCGGCGATAGAGCCTCAGGCTATGGCGAAAAATCATCACCAGCATTATCAAATAAAGAGTCAATCCGATGATCCCGCTCTCGGCCAGAATACTCAGGAAATTATTGTGTTCCATCAACCGCGATCCGAAACGGATATATTTGCTGGTGGGGTCCTGCGGATAATTTGCGGCATGGTCGCGAAAATGTCCGAACCCAACACCCAGAATCGGGTGGTCGCAAAACATCTGCCAAGTCATTTTCGCCAGTCCCAAACGGGCATATACCGGATAAGGATCGGTCACCCCCCCCTGGGTTCGATCGCGTGAGAGAATATCGCTCCAGAAAATCGCACCACCGACAATCATCGCCGCCAGGAAGAGCATCATCACCGCCACCCGGCTGCGGATTCGGCGTACCATTCCGATCCAGAGAAACGCGCAAATCATCATCGCCAGCCAAACGGAACGTGTCTGCGTAAAGAAGATCGCGGGCAACATCAGGAGATTGACCAGGTGAATCCACGAACGAACAGGCCCGACGGTCCTCGATGCCAGATACAGGTTATTAAAAAAGCAAAACACCAGCGTAATGCCCAAACTCGCCGAGACCAGGAAAGGTCCGCGTGCCCTGCCCCAGTGAATACCATATTCAGGATCGGCAATGTATCGCGGAAAAACGATAGACCAAATTTTGAAATGTTCCGCCCAGGCGGTGATCGCCAGGTAAAGTCCGAAAAACAGGAAAAACCAACATATTTTTTTAATCTGCGGCTCGTTGTTGACGGCAAAATAAGTCACCAGCAAGACGATTAAAGGGAAATAATACCCCCCTGCCAGACGAAAGTGCGGTCTGACCTCCGCGATGCTGGAAAAGCCGCTGTAGAGCAGTGAAAAGGTGAGATACGCCAGTAACACCAGAATGACTCGCAGCACATTCGGTGCCGGTTTGATCGGCATACGCCCGATGAACAAGGCCAGAACAGCGACAAGCACCAGCACTAAAATGAATAGTCTGTCGATCGTGATATTGAAACTGATCCCGCCGATAAAATCGATATTTTCCCGCCAGAATAAATATGAAAAACAGGACACCGACACAAACCACACGAGAATCAGGTTCATCAGATCGCCGAAATTCGCCCACAAGACCATAACGGTTACCAAGGCCACCAGGGACCAGAAAATCGGCAGGTATCCGATCGGGAAAAACACCCCTGCCAGGGCGGCGACTATCGCAACGATCGCAATCACCCCTAAATTATTCTTCTGTGTTAATCGGTTGAAAGAATCCACTGTCGCCTGTCTTTAAAATCCAAGAAAATTTCGAAAACGTCACAAACTTCTTAGAGTCTGCGATATAACCATGTCGGCAGATGATATTGCTTGCGGTTGAGCACCAGCCCCAGAAACTTCGCTCCTGAAAGTTCCAGTTTCCGGGTCGCCAGTTGTACGGTCTCACGCGAGGTCACGCCGGCTTTGATCGCCAGGATCACACCATCCGCCAACGACACCAGCAACGGCGTTTCGGGATAAAGATTGATCGGAGGAGTCTCCACAATCACATACTGATACTTGTCCGCCAGGGTACGGATGATTTTTTCGATCTTTTCCCTGCTTACCAGTGGAGTAAACGGTCCGGATTCAAACTTTCCGGCCGTAAGTACATCCGGAGCACCGGCACCCAGCGGATGAATCACTTCGTCCGGATCGCTTCCACGATAAAGCACATCCGCCAAGCCCGCGCCGTCTTTGGGCAACCCCGCCAGGACGCTCATTCCCGGACTTCGGAAGTTTGCCTCGA
>JAAZAW010000060.1 GCA_012514125.1 Phycisphaerae bacterium
AAAAGTCGATCGACAAATTCAAAAAGTCGATCGACAAATTCAAAAAGTCGATCGACAAATTCAAAAAGTCGATCGACAAATTGGAAAACACGATCGACAAATTCGATAAGTCGATCGACAAATCGGGAAACACGATCGACAATTGGGAAATGTCGATCGAAAAAAGCCGAAAATCGATCGACAAAACCCTCTATTCGATCGATTTTTGGTCTTTTTCAACCGATTTTTTACCCTTTTCTGTCGATTTTGGGTCTCCGGCGATTAATGACACTTATCGGTCGGCGGTCTTCGGGACGAAAAAATGCGCGCCGATTTAATTCCCCGCAATCCCAAACCAACGCCTAAAGTCCAAAGCCCAAAGGCGGTCGGGCTTTGGGTTTTGGTCGGAGATCACGGACTCAACGACCGAAATGATCGCGTTGTTGGTCTGTTTTCAACAGAGCATATCCGTTATTCAAGCCCAAGCAGTTTGATGGCGTTTTCGCGGGCAATCTTGTTGAAGACCTGTTCGGTGATCTTCTTTTCATCCCGCCAGGAGCGCAGGAGATCGACCATCGGGAACGGGGTATCGAAGCCGACGATGTCGGTGCCGAAGAACAAGCGGTCCTGGAACTCGGTGAGGAATTTCGGGCCATAATCGGCATCGCGGGACAGAGCCGCGGCGGGCGAGGGGTCCGAAAGGTCGCCGTAGAGGTTCGGATAACGGCGAAAGAGCTTGGGCACGACGCCTTCTTCGACAATCGGGCCGGTCGGAGGTTGCCAGCCAACCTGTTCACCGTCGGGGGTAAAGACGGTTTTTCGCTGAGCGGGCGTTTCCAGGCGACCGATTTCGGCCCAAAAGACCGGGCCGTGGCCCAGCATGATGAGTTTGGGGAATCGCTGGAGGGTATGTTCGAGTTGGGGCAGTCCCGGATCGTCGTAGAGGCCGAAGTCTCCGCCGATCTGGTCCGAGCCGTCGCAGATGACGGGCAGGCCGACGTTCTGGGCGTGTTTGAAGAGATTCTGGACCATCGGATGATTCATCGGAACGTTGAGCATGACTTCACCCAATCCCTTGCAGCCCTGATCGCGATAATAGCCGAGGATTTTATCCAGGGGGGCATCGACAGAATTGGTCAGAGCGCGGGGGTCGATATTGCAAAAGGGAATAAATCTTTTGGGGTAGCGTTTGGCGATTTCGAGGATGTCCTCGTTGGCCTGGGGCAGGTAGATTTCCGGGCTGACGATCGGCAGCAGGACGCCCTTTTCGATTCCGGCGGCGTCGTAGCGTTCGAGGACTTCTTCAGGTGTGCAGAACCTGACCGGCAGCGGCGGAGACTGGCGGTACGCGTGGGCGTGGATGTCGATATATTTTGTTGTTTCGTTCACAGGATTCATATTTTTCTCCGTGCTAAAAGTTAGATGATTTTATTTTCGGCGAATACTCACACCGAGCAGACCCAGGATTATTTCGTTGGCGACAGCCTGGAGCTTGAGGTTTTTAAGCTCTTTTTTGGGGTCCAGAAGTATTCGCTGAACAATGGCGTGGTTAAAGTCGTTAAAGTACACCGTTTCATTTTTTTTCTGGAGGGCGGGCATGAGCCAGTCGTCGAAATTATCCAGATGGACGAGTGAAACATTTTCCTGAGAGCCGTCTTGATAGACGACACTCAGTCGGGCATTTTCGATCCAGCTTTGCATGGCGTTGGTCGATCCGATGAACAGCAGGGCCAGTTCGGCGGCTTTTCCGTGCAGGGGAATTTTGATGGCCGTCGGGAAGTTGTCCCACTGGGAGACACAGGCGACGTTCCTGCCGGTGGGCGGGGTCGCGAATCCGAGGCCTGAAGGCGTGCGGAAGAGTCCCCCGGCTTTGCGCAGGGCCTCATCATCGACATGGATGGCATTATGGCCGGCGTGGTTCCATTCCCAGGCATAACGGCCATGGATCGTCAGGCCGATGGAATAGCCTTTGGGCCGCGGTGAGACATACTTAAGCGTGTGGATCTGGGTCAATGAGCCATTGAAATATTTGGAGATGTCCATCGGCTCAAAGCGACGGGCGGTGTTTTTTGGGGGTATGACGATTTGGGTCTGCGAGCTGGCATCTTCCACCTGCAGTGTTGCCGCCAGCCAGGAGTCGTATTCATCCTGCCGGACACGAACAAAGATCGTGCGAAAGCCGGAAATGGATTGAACCTTACCGCGAAGCTGAGTCTTATCCAGCGTTACCTGCTTCAAAAGGCCTGAAGGGTCTCGATATTCGACGAGGGCGCCGTGGGAGGTCTTGACAATCAGGTCGTTACCCTGAACGATGGTGGCCGGATGTGTCAGAACCGGCGTCGATTCATCACCATGATAAACCTGCAAGTCGAGCCGCCCTGTGAGAGCGGTTTCCACCACCAGCACACAACTGTTGATGCGGGGTTCGATGGTATAGGCGACGGGAAGGCCGTTGAGAAAGACTCCTTCGAGGTATGTCGAACGCAGGGGAAGTTTGATTTTTTTGGTGGCCTTTTGGTCGCAATAGAGGGTGAGATTTTCTTTTCGTCCGTCGCGGTGATAGCTTAAGGCGATATCCCGAACGTTGATCTGAGCACTGGTCCACGTGTCGGGCAGGTTGGGGGCGATTTCGATGTATCCTTCGAGAAGCCGGAAGCGGACGCCGAAGAGTCCTTCGACCAGGGTTTTGAGGTAGAGGCTCGAGACATCCGAGAAATCCTGATCGCCGTAATCGCCGACGCCGTGCGCGGAGAGGATGTGGGGAGCCATTCCGGGGTTCTTGCCGATGAAGTAACTTTCGATAATCGCATCGAGAATTTCGAGGCCTTTTTTCTTGAGGCCCAGTTGGAAATAGACCTGTGCCAGGTGGAGATTTTCGGCGGGGAAAAATCCGCAGGTGGAATATTTTTTAGGCAGCCAATTGGAACAACTGACCAGTCTGCCTTTGCGGTTAAGGGTTCGTTCGTTTCGCAGGGCGGTTTCGGTGTACGTGAGCATCTGGTAGGCCTGGAAGGGATCAACCACCTGGGAGTCGATGGCCAGATAAATTGTTGAGAGTTCCGGCTCGGGGTGGATGAGCTTATTGCCTATCGTATCGACAAACTCGGCCATCAGTCCTTTTTCCGGAAGCCAGAGATTTTTCATCAGGGCGTTTCGGATTTTTTCGACACGTTTTTTAAAGACCGCATTCGGACGGCCGATTTTTTCCGCGATTTTCGCCATTATCAGATTAGCGAAATAATTATAGGAACTCGCCTGGGCGCAACCGCCGCCGTTATAGGAGTGGCCGTCGGATATCCATGTATTGAGGAAGTTTTGATACAGTCCGTCATGGTCGGGATCGAGAATCCGCTCTTCCCAGTCGAGCACACCGGCGAGATCGTCGAACAGTTCTTTGGTGAACTTCAGGTCGCCTCGCCACTGGAGATGATGAAACACCATGTCCAATGCCACTTCCTGCATATTGTAAATATCCTTTGAACCCAGAATGCAGGGAATGAAACCGGTACTGTTTTGGATCTGGTGATACTGGCTGCCTTCGTGGTCGAGATCGGGTCGCGTCCCGCCGTCGTACCAGGCCTTTTCTTTACCCGGAGCTTTTTTGACGATTTCGGCGAAGTGACTTTTGATGGCTTTTTTTACGCGGTCATGCCAGCCGATCACTGTTGGACCGTACCAGTTCCGCCAGCCCAGGAAAGGTGCGTGATAAGCGTAGGCACCGTGATGAAACGTGTTTTGATGCCATGAAGCATCCATCGCCAGGACGGTCGGGGGCACGGTGAGGTTGAGCATCGTATCGGGCGTATGCAGACTGATGGCGGCGTTTTTAAGATGAATCTGACACTGAAGGTCTTTGACGGGATTTGGGTGGCCCAGCCAGTGATTCAAAACCCGTTCATCCTCGCTGCGGACCATCACGATAAATCCATCGAGCGTTTCGCCGGGGCCGATGGGACGGGACATTCGAACGACGGGGGTGGATGTTTTTGAATCCGAATTGCCGAGGAAGAGTCCCGGAGGATGGTGTTCCATCGACGCTCCATCCACCGTGGCGAGAGTCACCGGAAAACTTGAGCCGATCCAGACGGACCTGCCGTCGGGACCGGTGATTCGCGCTCGGTTGTTTTTGCAGAACACTTTATTGTTCACGCAGTCGGAAGCGTGGAAATTGCGTTCCTTCACCTGGGCGTATTCAAATCGACCCAGGATATCCGTCAGGCCTCCGAACCCTGCGCAGAAGATGACCCGCTGATCGGTGGTGATGCGGTAGTGGACGAGAAAACCGTCCTGGGGCATCAACGGCAAAACGGTCATTGCCACCTGAACTTCCGGCATCCAGGGCGAAAGTTGCCGCAATCGGTATTCCATCCATCCGTTCCGAAAGACGGCAACGACATCTTCCACGTCGTGGAACCACTTTGAACTTACATCAATATCGGGGGTATAGAAAAAGGGAGTCTTCGCCCCGGGAGTCAGGGCCAGCCCGCTCATTAGAACACCGCTTTTGGCGTATTTGCACCAGCTGGTTTTGGTCCAGTCGCTGGTCGCACCCATCACCAGAGGCAGATCGCCGGCGAAGGTGAAGTAGCGTTCGGCAGCAGCGTCCTGTTCATGCGAGCCATACAGCGTCCGATTGAAAAGTTCACGGCTGCCGATAATTTCATAGCCATTATCTACGGGTCGATAACGTGTTGTTCCGGATGACTGCATCATGGATACCCTTTCCCATTAATTTCTGAATCCTGTTTTACAAGGTTTTATAAGAACGCAAATATCTATACCTCTTTTGGTGTTTTCTTTCCAGACTTATGTGGACCCATTAACCCAGCCGGTGGATTTGTACAGGAATAAACCGTCAACATGTCTGCACAGGTCGCCCGGCAGCGGCGTTAAATTGTCGAGCGAATCAAACGGCAAATCCATATTGACAAATCGGAGCCTGGCGCCGCAGGTGACGATGTTGCTGAAGGTCGAATTGGAATAATTGTTACCGGCTAAATAGCAGTTGACGGTTACAGGGGTTTCGGTTCGCAGATCGTCCAGGCCACTTTCGGGCGGTTCGGGAGGCAGGTAGCCTTGAGTGCCGACCCGGGTAAAGGGCAAAGCCCAGTCGATGACTTTTTTCCCGTTATGAAGTGCGACGAGGGGATGCTTGATATTTCTGAATGTGCATCCGGTAATCGAGACATTCACAATATCGTTAAAGGCTGTTGCATCGACGCGTATCAGGGCTTCGAGATCGTCCAGCACACAATTGGAAATGATCAGGTCTTTGAGATTTCCCATCACACACACCAGAACCTGTTCGGCGGAGGCGTTTACTTTGCAATTGGTGATGGAAATGCCCCAGGCACCGGGTATTTTTTCCGTACCGGGGTAGTAATTCCGGTGAAAAGGACTTCGTTCGTCCCAAACGGCGAGTAAATTGCCGGATTTTTCAAAAATGCAATTATCGAAGGTGACGTTGTAAACATGGGTGTGGTAAAAATCGCAGTCCTGAATGTATCGCCAGGATAGGGTATCGGGGCCGGTGACGATGCCGGAACTATGAGTCGGAGCGGTGGAGGATGTTTGCACAAATCCGGGTTCGTTGACACATTGATATAGTTTTCCGTTGTTCAGGCAAAAGTCACTGCTGCGATATTCGTTTCCATCGGCATAATCGGCCCATGAACCGGTATAGATCAGACACGTGCGGCCGAAGATGTTTTTGTATTGATGATCGGTGACATTAGTGTAACGAACGTTATAAACGTCGCCGACTTCCACGACAACGGACTGATAATCGGTACCGCAGAGCGACATACCGTCATCATAGGTTGTCAGATCGAGATTTTTAATAATCGCATCATGGCCGTTGTTTAATTTGATGCCGTCTTTGTCGCCCGCAAGTTTGACGTTTTCGATATGTAAATTTTCCCAGGTGACGATATACATCAGAAACTGATATTCTTTACCATCCACGCAGACAAAGTTTTTTATGGTTAAATTCTTTATGTAGAAAAATCCTACCTGGGCCCTTAATCCATGGACCAGAGTCGGAGGGGCTTCAAATCCGTTGACGGATATTTCCAGACCGTCGATGGTAATGTTTTCGTTATATTCTTTTGTCAATGCCCCTCGGTTGAGCAAGACATTGCAATAGGGAGCGACTTTCTTGAAAATCACACCATGCGAACAAACGAGTTTGGTGTTGGAATCGAGCAAGATGGTATCGTTCAACTCGTAAACACCGGGAGTATCGATGACGATCAATCCGCCGCCGGATACAGCGGCCTGGAGAGCGGCTACATTTTGATCCGCACCGGCGGTCGGCGAAAAACCATACGTTTTAGGGTTCTTAACTACACCGGCGGCATGAATTTCAGCATTTTTGTTATTCAAGGCGTTCATCAGTTTATTGCCCTTTCTTGATCAACTTTTTTTTGTCCGAAGGAAGTTTATTGAACTCTTTAGTAAGAATAATCAGGGTCGCGGCGCCATGTTTGGGCACTTTGAATTCAAGATATCCATCGTCCTTCAATGATGTTTTCGCGATTGAATATCCCTGGTAGTCCGCCCCCATTACCACTGCCTGCTTCAAGGATTTTTTTTCCGGAACTCGAACGTTCACCGTGAGAGGCATGTATCGGTTTTTTTCCAATGCCAAACCTTTGGGCAAGGCCAGAACCACGATCGCATAATCGCCCCAGGCGGTTTTGAAAATATTGGCTTTGATGTTTTCGTTATAATTCAGGGTGGACGTCTTATACAAATTATCAAACTCAACCTGCACCTTGAGCGGTGAGGGATCATAGACCATTTTTCTGCCGGCGAGCAATTGCATCAAGGGATTGTAAGCGGCGAATAATTTTACCGCGTCTTTCGGTAATGGTTCTTTTGTGGGATATCGATAATAAGGCGATACGTGCAACCAGGAGCCATAGTATAATGCGCTCTGGAAGGCGTTTTCACCCTCCGCCAGGCAGACGGTGGGACGTTCCGGCGAGAGCAATGAAAGGCGTCCGAGCGTTCCAGGATCGCCGTCAGCCATCAGGCCGTCGTAATATTCCATCGTCGGCCAGCGGACGATGCTATTGGCCAGACCGATGATGCGCGGACGGGGGAAGACCTGGCGAATTTTCTTGAATGCCCGCTGATACATGTGGCCCATGTTATACGCAGGTTTGTTGTTGTAGAACGTCTCGCCGTCGAAGTGAGCGGTGTCGATCCAGCCATAACCTGTCTGGTCGAAAAATAGGCCATCGATACCGGGGCATCGCTTGAAAAGTTTTTCGAATTGCTCAAGAACGAAGTTAAACCACGGATAGGCCGGGTCGCCGTTCATCAATAATGTGTAGGTTTTCTTGTCATAGTAGGTCCAGGAGACCATTTCATCGTTGCTGATCGTTTTGACGATACAATCTGAGAAATATTTCCGGGCGATGGTGGATTCGCAATCGCCGATATTAAAATAGGGCATGACCTTGACTTTGTGTTTATGGCACATGTCAATGTACCGATTGATGTCGTCGTAGTTAATATTATCGACGGACCATTCGGGATGTTCGTCGGTCTTGAATTGACTGGCATCAAAAGGTTCATCGGGAAAATAATTACCGAAATCCCGGCAATAAAAAAGTTCATTCCATCTCAGGAACATTTTTTCGGACCAGTCTTTGATTCGTTTTTCCGGCAGCATGGGGATGGTATAGGCCATATTACCGTCGAGTTTTTCCTGGCCGGGAACAGGGCCGAATATATTCGGGAATTTTTGTCTGAGCCAGCCCAGGGCGCATCGCCAATCGCCTTCGTGACTGAAGCACCAGAGTTTTAATCGAATTTTACCTTGCCTGAGCAGGCCGAGATTTTTGAAGGTGATTTTCGTCATCCAGTTTCGTTGATCAATTTCAAAATCGGTGTACCACATCTGGTCCGGCGGCAGCAGACAGGAGAACCCCAGGCTCACATCGTCTTCGGTATGAAACAGCGTACAAAGCGGCAAGGGCACATCCGTCCGTTCATCGATGCACTTGCAGCAATGAGTTTTGCGCAGGCCGTAATCGTTTCCCAGAGATTCCTGCGAAACAGGCAGCCACAATTGCCAGTTGC
This sequence comes from Phycisphaerae bacterium, assembly GCA_012514125.1. Classification (GTDB taxonomy): domain Bacteria; phylum Planctomycetota; class Phycisphaerae; order JAAYCJ01; family JAAYCJ01; genus JAAZAW01. Next base: position 8,071 of record JAAZAW010000060.1, read on the forward strand.
TGTGTCCCGACCCCGCCGGTCCGGGAAAAATCGGGTGCGGCAAATGCAGTTCCACACTCATCTCTCTTTCACTGCCGCTGATGTGGGTGATTTCCAGATTCCATTCCCAATATTCTTTTTTATCGATCCATTTTTGCACGGCGGACCATTGTTGGGGTTGGCATTTGTGATGCCGGAAAGAATGGACGGTATGAGTCAGTTCGTCATGAACCAGGCAATCGCCCTGAATTTTCGGATCATAGAAATTAGTTACCTTTTTTGTATGCCGGGCGTTTTCATCCGCAATCGCTCCGATGGTTTGAATTTTGGATGTAACGGATTCGACGAGAGGCTTGATTTTTTCAACACAACCGTTTCCCGTCGTTGTCATCATGAAACGTTGATCACGGATTTTTTTTTGTTTGTCTTTCATTATCATCGTCCTATTTGAAATTTCCAAAACCTATCAATATGTTCCAAGTCGAAGACCTTCTTCAACAAAAGTTCGATAAGTGTCGTAGTTGCAGGTATCAGGAATGGAATGGTCGGATTGAAGAATATAACCGAAGCCTTCTTTCACGATGGGAACCTTTTCCTGTAACTCCGCTTTAACCGCATCGAGATCGTTTGCAATTAAATTTCGCGTATCCATCCCTCCGCAAAAAGAAATCTTATCGCCGTAGTTTTTATACAACCGCAATAAATCCATTCCGGCTTTGACTTCCATAGCCTGCAAGCAATCGATTCCTGCTTCAATCATCCCCGGAAGTAACGGCTCGATGAAGCCGCAGGAATGCATGATTACGGGCAAGCCCTGTGAATGACAAAAGTCAATCGTCCTGATGTGCCCTCGCTGGATGATTTCTTTATACATGTTTGGCGAGATGAACGGACGATGCTTGAATCCCATATCTTCGCTGAACCAAACGCCGTCGGGTTTGCCTTCTTCGGCGAAGAGAATTTCCATCAGATTGATTGTAAGTTCGGCGTAGGTATCGACCATGTCAATGACCCATTCGGGATCAAGGGCCATCCCCATGAGCATATACTCGTGTCCGCAGACCGGATGTATGGATTCAAAAACATTGATCCCGCTCCATGTAAAATAACGCTGTTTTTCGGCAGCGTTGCGTTTGGCGTTACGATATCCCACAAAATCGATTCGCTGACGCGAGGGTGTGAGCAGGGGTTTGAGTTTTTCTTCCCAGAGTGTTCGGTCTTTGACCATAAAATCCACATGCTCCGGTGTGCCTTCATGCTGCTTATGCCATCGTAGCAGGGCGCCATTGCCGTCTCGCATCAGAATGGTTTCCGGAGTCTCTTCGATGATTTGTCCCTTGTTGGCCAAGTCGGCTTTGAGATCGAAACACCAGGATTCGACGATGTCGAAATTAAAATGATCCGTCAGGCCTTCGTTTTCACCAATAAAACCATCGTCGCGCCATTTCTTCTGGGTATCGTTCCAGAAATGCTCCACGAGACCGACGCGGTCAACAGGTCGACGTTTTAAAATATTTTCGATTCGTTCACGGCCGGTCATCGTCTTCCTTATTTATTCCATCTCAACAATTTGGTT
>JAAZAW010000061.1 GCA_012514125.1 Phycisphaerae bacterium
CTAATTCCATTTACTTCGTGCGCGGGGGCTAATGTCACGATATCCCGATTTCGAAGCTCATACTGCCTGAAATAGTTTATTGACATTAAAGTACCGCGCATTCAATAAGTCAATTCCGTATTAAACGTTTTGCCGGTCAATTTTTCATAGGCTTCGATGTATCGTTTTGTTGTGCCCTCGACCACATCCTCCGGCAGCGTCGGTCCGGGCGGGGTTTTGTCCCAATCGAGCGTTTCGAGGAAATTCCGCACGAATTGTTTGTCGAACGACGGCTGATCGTGTCCCGGTTCGTATTGATCGGCGGGCCAGAATCGCGAGGAATCGGGCGTTAACACCTCATCGACCAGTACCAGTTCGCCTTTTTCGTTCAAGCCCCACTCGAACTTGGTATCGGCGATGATGATGCCGCGTGTTCGGGCGTATTCCGCCGCCATCGAGTAGAGTTTAATCGTATTTTCCTTGAGTTTGCGGGCCAGACCTTCGCCGACCATCTCGACGGCTTGCTCGAAGGTGATATTTTCGTCATGGCCGACGTTCGCCTTGGTCGTCGGTGTGAAGATCGGTTCGGGGAGTTTGTCACATTGCCTTAATCCCGCAGGCAGCCTGATTCCACAAACGGTTCCGGTTTTCTGGTATTCCTTCCAGCCGCTGCCGGTGATATATCCGCGAACCACGCATTCAATGGGCACGACCTGGAGTTTGCGAACCAGCATGCTCCTGCCGCCGAAAATTTCCGGACGCGATTTAAACGGCTCAGGGAAATCTTTGACGCTTGTACTGATGATGTGGTTAGGAAATTCCGTCGCGTATTTTTCGAACCAGAATCGGCTGATTTGCGTGAGCACGGCGCCTTTACAGGGAATGCCGTTGGGCATAACCACATCAAAGGCGCTGATTCGATCGGTCACCACCAGCATCAGCCGATCGCCCAGGTCGTAAATATCGCGCACTTTTCCACGTTTGGCAGGATAGCCCGCCGCGTCTGTCTCCAGAATCACTTTTGGTATAGTATTCATGGAAGGAAATGGTATCGGAAACGGTTTATTAAGTCAATATGGGAAGTTGGAAGTTAAAAACGTCAAGTTGCTTCGACCTTTCGACAAGTTCAGGGACCGAAATGATAGGGTCGTTGATAATGTTTTCAATGAGTCACTTCCAACTTCCAACTTTTAACTTCCCACTCTCTGTATTGACAAATCTGTCTCCGTACCGATAATCGTCATCATTGAAGGAGGTCCCATGTTTGAAGGCTGGAAAAAACGGCATCAGAATAAAACAAGTTTCATTTTGCACATGATCGGCATTCCGATGACGATTTTGGCGATTATCCCGCTGATTATCGCCATCGCCAAGGGGCCCGACGCATGGTATTTGGCGGCGTTAGCGTTGTTTGTCGTCGGTTACTCGCTGCAATTCATCGGCCACGCCGTCGAAGGCAACGACGCGGGCGAAACGATTCTGGTGAAAAAACTTCTGGGCAAACCCTATATCGCCATTGTGGATAAGAAAAAAAGCGAGGATGGATCATCGATTCGGTCCTGAACGTGTCGAAGGAACTTATCGTCCTGGCCCGATACCGGTGAAAGGTCTTGCCAAATTTTGCGTAACGGGGTAGATTGGCGAAAACGTTTATTTTTTGAGGTGATTTATGAAGGAAGAATTTGAATTTATACGGCTGGTGGGCAATGAACGGCGGGTTGGTCCGACGCTGGCGAGTGTGTCGCGGCATTGGCAGGGCGAGAAGGAATGCTTTGCTTTTTTCAGCCCGCATGATGACGATGTGGTGCTCGGCGGGGGATTGATGATGCAACTGGCGAAACGTGAAAATGTTCCGGTTCATATCGTGATCGTCACCGACGGCTCGATGGGGTATTGC
>JAAZAW010000062.1 GCA_012514125.1 Phycisphaerae bacterium
AGTCTGTCGAAGGGGCGAAACAATATGTCGAAGCGATATAATACACATTTGATTTAAACGTGTTGTAGCATTAAAAATATCACCATTTCGGTCGCCAAGCCTGTCGAAGCGATACGGTGTAAGCAAATAAAGGACCCTTCGACTTTCCTCAGGGTCCGAAACTACGACACGTTTAAATCAAAGGCGTATTATATATTGAACTTCAGGCGGCAAATCCGTAGAATTTTCCTATGAAAAAACGCAATCGAATAATCGACTATATGAGTTATCTGGCGTTTCGAACGGCGGAGACGATTTTCCATATGTTTCCGCTTGATGCAAATCTGCGCACGGCCCGTCTGATCGGAAGCGTGATGTGGATGCTGATTAATAGTGATATTCCCGTCGTGAATAAAGTTCTTCGCCGGAGGCATCGGGAACAGATTATGGGGAATCTGCATATTGCTTTCGGCGACCGATATTCGCAGCAGGAGCTGGAGAAGATCGCCAAGGCTTCATGTCAGAGCCTGGTGATGTTTGCGATGGAATTTTTGTTTACCGGCAGAATGATCTCGATTTACAACTGGCATCAGTATTTCACGTTGAAAAACTTTGAGCCGGCGTTAAAGATTTTGTTGGAGAATCGTGGGGCGATCATGTTGACGGGGCATTATGGGAATTTTGAATTGCCGGGTTATCTTATGGCGACGCTGGGGTTTGATATGGTTGCGGTGATGCGTCCGCTGGATAATCCGTATCTGAATGATTACATTGTTAAAGCTCGTGAAAAGCACGGGTTGAGTTTGCTCTATAAAAAGGGGGCTTCGGCGAGTATGGAGCAGACGTTGCAGGACGGTTCGATTCTGAGTTTTATCGCCGACCAGGATGCGGGCAGAAAAGGTGTGTTTGTCGATTTTTTTGGGAAGAAAGCATCGACGTATCGATCTATTTCGCTGGTGGCTCGGGAGATGAAGGTGCCGATTATTGTGGGCGGATCACGTCGGACGTCGTGGGACAAGTTTCAGCATGAAATTGAACTCGAAGATATTATCTATCCTGAAGACTGGCAGGGTAAGGACGACGAAGTTCAATATATCACGGAGCGTTTCAACAAAGCGTTGGAAAATATGATTCGAAAGGACCCGACGCAATATCTCTGGCTGCATCGCCGGTGGAAAAGCCGCCCGCCGGAAGAACGGCGATTGCAGGAAACTACGAAAGAGGCTTAGCATGGGGTTGATTACGAAAGAGAACATACGTTCGTTCGTGTGGTCGTGTTTTTGTGGAAGATTATGAAACCCGTTCTGATTCGATTTTTGATTTTATATTGTCGTTGTTTTTGAGCTTGAACACATTTTTTCACGATTATTGTCTCCTTAGGAGAGTCTGATACGCTTTTGAATTTATGTTTGTGTGATTGGTATTTTAAATAGTCAAGTGTTACGTAATTTTGGAAATAAATGAGCGCAATCACAAAATCAAAAATGTATGATACGCATTTGATTTAATAGTGCTGTCGTTTCAGACTCTGAGAAAAGTTGACGGGGTTTTGCTGCTTACGCCATGTCGCTTTGACAGGCTCAGCGACCGAAATTTTGATATTTTTGATGCTACGACAATTTTAAATCAAAAGCGTATAACATCATTTGTCTCAGGGCGATTGAAAAAGTATTGCAATTCGCCTACAAAGGGGCAAAATGGATTCAGGATTGACGGCAGGAGGCAAACCATGATTATTATCGGTGAAAAAATAAACGCGACGCGCAAACAGGTGGCTCAGGCGATCAAGCTTCAGGATGCGCAGGCGATAGCAGAGTTGGCGCGGATGCAGGCAGAGGCGGGGGCGAATTATGTGGATGTCAATGGGGGCGATCCGGAACATGAAGTTGAAAATATGGTTTGGCTGATCGATGTGGTTCAGGGGGCGGTTCAGTTGCCTTTGTCGCTTGATAGTGTTAATCCTCAGGCGATCATGGCGGGACTTAAACGGGTCAAACACAAACCTATTATCAACTCGATTACGTTGGAAAAAAAACGGATGGAACAGACGCTTTCAATTGTGCGGGATTATCCGTGTTCGGTGGTTGCGCTGTTGATGAATGATAATGGTGTGCCGTCGGGTGTGGATGATCGGCTCAGGATGGCGGAAGAACTTGTGGGCCGATTGATCGATGCGGGAAAATCGGAAGATGAGATTTTTGTCGATCCTTGTTTTTTGACGGTGTATACGGAACCGAATGCCGGTTTGGATTTGCTTGAAAGCATTCGACGGATTCGCAAACGCTGGCCTAATATTCATATCAGCGGCGGGGTGAGCAATGCAAGCCACGGATTGCCGGAGCGTAAATGGATCAATCAGGCGTATTTACTTCTGGCGATGGGCGCGGGTCTCGATGCGGCGATTATCGATCCCTGTACGGAAGGCACGATGCCGTTGGTGATGGCGGCGCGGGTGATTCTTAATAAAGATGAAATGGCGATGAACTATATCGCCGCGACGCGAGTGGATAAATAATCGCTACGACATTTTTGCACGTTCTCTTTGACAAATGTCTTTTTGTCAAGTTGGAAAAAGTGACAAAATGACTCGAAAGATTCACTTCCGATATTTTCATTTGTAAATTCTTGTAAACAAGCAATTTGTGGCCAAGTCGTTTGGCATGGTTTTTGCTCTAGTTCCTATTGTTGTCGCAGACAACAAATTTGCTCGCGAGCGCATAGAATTTTATAGGGTTGAGGATAGCATGAATGATCAAACTTAAAGCGCTTTTGCGGAAAGGAGTTTGAATTATGTTACCAGTAAGAGTTGAAAGGCGACATATGCCGAGTCGATGGCTTGATCCCTTTGGTGATGCGGATTTGTGGGGCAATTTTGATCGTATGATTGATCGGGTTTTTGGTTCGCGCGAGGGTTCTCCTTCGTTTCATCCGGCAGATATCTGGGAAGATGCGGAAAAAATCCACATTGAACTGGAGATGCCTGGGATTATGGGAGAGCATGTGAACATAAGCTATGAAGACGGGCTGCTGAGAATCGAAGGTGAGTTGCCGATGCCGGAACGCAAGGGCAATGTTTACGTGGCGGAACGTCAGTATGGCAAGTTCATGCGAACGTTCCAGATTCCGAACGTGGTTGATCCGAACAAAATCCAGGCGACATTCCACGATGGTATTCTGGAGATCGTGTGCGAGAAGAAGGTGGAATCCAAGCCACACAAGATTGAGATACAGACGAAGTGAGGCAGAGGAACGATTTTTTGAGAAGTTATTGTGTCTTTCAAGGCATGATGAGGAAAATCAGGAAAGCGCGCCGATTTTCGGATCGGCGCGTTTTTTTATGTCGATGTTTTTAGAGGTAATTCGATTGTGAATGTGGTTCCTTTTCCGATTTCACTTTCAACGCTGATATGGCCGCCTGCTCGTTGAAGGATGTGTTTGCTTACGGCCAGACCCAGACCGCTGCCGCCCTGATTTTCACCGGATTTATTTTTGGTAGAGAAAAAGGGATCGAAAATTTTGGATAAGACCGCCGGTTCGATTCCCGGGCCCGTGTCGGCGACGATGATTTTCACTTTTCCATCCTCGTTAAGTTTGGCGGAAATTTTGAGGTTTCCGCGTCGGCCTACCATGGCGTCACGGGCGTTGAGGATGAGATTATAGACGACCTGCTGAAGCATGCAGGGTTCGATCGCGACGGTTAGTTTCTGGGCCAGGTCGAGTTGAAGTGTGATATTGTCCTTGGCGGGATTGCGGACCAGGCATTTGATCGTTGCCTGGATGACCTCATCGACGTTGCAGGTTTTGGAGAGCTGATCGCCGCGTCCGAAGCTCAGTAATTGTTGACAAACTTCAGCTGCTTCTTTGCCATTTTCGTAGGCCTTGGTCAAGGCTTTTTTCATCAAGGCGGTATCGTCCTGTTTGATGGCATATTGGGCATAGCTGACGACAGGGGTGAGGATATTGTTAAATTCATGGGCGATCATGTTGGCCATGGTTCCTAAGGCGGCCAATCGCTGGGATCGGATAAGCTGATCTTCCAGTTGCGTCAGATGTTTTTCTAAGATTTTCAATTTTTCTGCCAGATCAACAGACGAAATTTTGGATTCGCCTGGTTTTTTTCTGATGCGTACCATTATGCCTCCCATTCATGTTGCCGTTAAAACCTTCTGCCGGAGGCATTGGTTTGTGTTTTTCGGCGACATGGTGTATTATATTTTTCAATTGCCGAGATCGGCAAGCGTTTGACGAAATCGTATATTAAAATTTATCGGCAGGGCTGATTCGCTTGCTTGAGTCGGAGTCCAAAAACGATGGATATCGAGAATAAATTCGCCGCATTGCTGGAAGTTTGTTCAAAACTGGCGATGGAAGTGCGTCCGGAACGTTTAGGCGGATCGGGTGGCGGCATTTGCAAGTTGAAAGGTAAATCTATCGTTTTTATTGATTTGGACTCTGAGCCGGAGTTGCGATATGATCGACTGGTTGCCGATCTTGCCAAGATTCCCCAGATTGACACGATATTTCTTCTGCCGGAGATTCGCACCGATATGGAGCGATTGGAT
>JAAZAW010000063.1 GCA_012514125.1 Phycisphaerae bacterium
AAAATCCCCAAGCGCTTCTTCCAGTTTCTGATGAATCGCCAGTGTTCCGCAAATGAAACGTACCGAGGAGGTTCCGAAGCCGTATTGGTCGATGGCTTCTTTGGCTCCGCGAATGACCTCGGGATGATTCGCTAAACCCAGATAATTGTTACTGCATAAATTGATGACTTCGCGTCCATCCGAAAGGCGAACCACCGGTCCCATGGGTCCCGCGATGGAGACAAATTCTTTACAGGTTCCCCGGCTTTGAAGAGCATCCAATTCCGACTGAAGATTCTGAACAGTTGTGGTCATATTTCGCTCCTTTTATCGTGCATCTTCCCAATCCAAAACAACCTTGCAGGCATCCCCTGACTGCATGGCCCGAATTCCCTCTTCAAAACGATCGAACGATAATCGATGGGTAATAAGGGGTTCGATCAATTGGGGATGTCGTCGTAGAAAACTTTCACATTGATACCAGGTATCAAACATCCGCCGGCCGTTAATTCCATGAATCGTCACTCCTTTGAAAATCACTTCTGAAGCCCAGGGAATTGAAATATCTCCCGACGGTATCCCCAGTGAGCTGATCTGGCCGCCATTTCGGACGCATCGAAATCCTTCAACCATCGCTTTCGCATTGCCGGACATTTCCAAAAGAACATCAACTCCTTCGCGGTCCGTCAAATCGCGAATCTCTTCCTTGCAGGCTTGCTTGAGAACCACATCGGCTCCCATTTTCACAGCATACTCTCGTTTGATGGGATTCGGATCGACCGCAATAATCTTATCTGCGCCGCCTGCGTGAGCGATTCCAATGGCCATCAAGCCGATGGTTCCGCATCCCATCACAAGAATCTGCTTACCCGATATCGGCTGCGCCATCACGGTATGCATCGCATTGCCGAAGGGATCGAAAAGACAGGCTTGATCATCGGGGATATTTTCATCCACCTTCCAGATATTGGATTCGGGCAAAACCACGTAGGGCGCAAAACATCCCTGGATATCGACCCCAATAATATCAACATGATCACAGATATGGCTTTGCCCGGTTCGACAGCAGTAGCATCGACCACAGCCGATGTGCCCTTCACCGCTGACCCGATCACCCGGACGAACAGACTGTACAGCAACGCCGGTATCTTCGACGATTCCTACAAATTCATGTCCTGCAACGAGAGGAGGTTTTATCCGCCCTATCGCCCAGGCATCCCATTCATAAATATGACGGTCCGTTCCACATATTCCGGTTTTCTTCACCCGGACAAGAACGTCGCGAGGACCGGGCGTTAAATTTTGAGTTTCGCCCAGTTCAAGCCCGACGCCCGGCTTGGTTTTCATGATTGCCTGCATTGCCCATCTCCATCTAATATATTAGATTATTGTTCAATATAGTATAGTTTAATGTATTGAACGATTAATTCAATATATAATACCTTAAAAAGAAAAATATTTCTTAATACCGGTGAGCGTGGCTGCAAGCGGGAATATTCAAACTTTTAAGCGGTAAGCTCAAGGCGAACGAAGACGATGCCGCCGGCGCCTTGCGAACTACCAGGGATTGCTTGATAAATATTACTGATCATCTGAGGCCAAAAACCGACCGACAAAGACAAAAAATCGATCGAAAATCGTCAAAAGTTGATCGACAAAGACAAAAAGTCGATCGACTTTTCCGTTTTGTCGATCGTCTTTTCGAAAAAGTCGATCGTCTTTCCCGATTTGTCGATCGACTTTTCCAATTTGTCGATCGTCTTTTCGAAAAAGTCGATCGTCTTTTTCGTTTTGTCGATCGTCTTTTTCAATTTGTCGATCGACTTTTTCGCTTATTCGGGTGTCCGGTCGAAATTTCCGAAGTGACAATTTTCGTTTTTTTAATACTTATACTTGATATAAAACATAATCACTGTCAGAT
>JAAZAW010000064.1 GCA_012514125.1 Phycisphaerae bacterium
AGGAAACGCCCGAACGAAAATTCTGGTCGCCGGAATGGGAAATTGTTCCAGGCAAGCCCGAACTATGCACCAATACTTCATGGCAGGATTTGATCAGTGCGGGCATTCGCGATCGGATCGAAAAAGGGCAGGTGGGTGGTATTTATTTCGATTGTGCGTTTCCCATGCAATGTTCGAATCCCCTGCATGGCTGCAATGGTCGTTACGGAATTCTCTCGCAGCAAGAAATTCGTCGACGATTGACCAACCTTTTTGAAGCCAACGACAGAAAAGCCCTGGTGATGGAGCATCTTTCCGAAAATCTGCTCGGTCCGCAGATGAGTTTCATTGACTTCGCCCTCGATGGAGAACAGTTGAGCGGTGGGGCGGAGGACTACCGCAAGGAACTCTCACTGGATCGGATGCGGGTCATGAGCATCGGAACGAACTGGGGGATGATTCCGATCACACTGTTCTACGAGCCTGAGAATTCGATTGCAAAGACCGATTCGTTCCTGGCCATTTGGGCTTTGCATATGCCTATCCATTGCATTGCCCCCATGCGGGGTTGGCCGGTGAATTTGTGGCATGCTTATTCCCTGGACCGCGAGTTTGATTTCGATAAGCAAAGCCGGCGGCTGGGGTACTGGGAAAACGGCCAGGTCGTCAAAGTTACGCCGGAAGAGGTCAAGGTTACTCTTTATCATAAACCCGGGAAAGTGCTCCTGGTGGCCTCGAATCTTTCGGATCGGAAGATCGATGCGAAAATCGATTTGAATGTTGCTCCGCTCGGGTTGGATGCGGAAAAGATTAAATGTATAAAATATCTTGAAAATCAGGAACAAGCTCCGCAATATTCGGATGGAAGATTAAGGTGTTCGTTAAAACCCAACAGTTGTATAATATGTATTCTTTCCGAAGAATAGAGGTGGGATGGAATTCGTGAACGAGGTGTATTATGAGTGAAAAAATACTGGAACGAAGCTCTCCGGACGTTATTTCTTCGGTTCTGGAGTCGGCGTTGAGTCGTCCGCCGTCGGTAGTCGGATTGCGGCTGTTGCCGGAGGAAAATCTCGCCGATGTTTTCAATGTTAGTCGGTGGCAGATTCGAAAATCCATTGATACACTTGTTCAAAAAGGTTTTCTGGTTCGGCGAAAAGGCAGCGGGACTTATGTAAGAAAAATACCGGATGCCAGGGAAGAGTTTAAAGCACAATTATCTTTAGCTCCGGTTCTTCCGAAGGATCTTTTTTTCAATTTGTCCAAGTACCGTACCGAGCGATATCAGCCGACACAAGAGCAAAAACAACTTTATCTGGAAATGTGGACCGACCTGACCTGGACAAATCGAAGCCACCAGTTGATTATGAATAATATCGTCGATTACGTCAGTAAGGCCAATCACCGGATTACTATTCATTCTTTGACTGAGGGACGTAATCAGTATATTTCCCTTGAAAAGATACGGAATATTCTCAAAGGAAATTGCTGTGACGGTTATGTCGTCTTTGATGTGGATCCGGGACGGTTTTTAGAGGCTATGGGGAATGATCGTACCCCGTGTGTTTTTTTTGGCGGCAGCCAGTTGATTCACACCCAACCGTTTATCGTTCTTGATGTATTTGAAGCTATTCGCCGGGCATTGAATATATTTCACCAGGAGGGTTTTCAACGAATTGGAATGGCTGGAACAATTTATCAGAATGATATTGTCCGAGTCTATAATCAGGAAATACAAACTCTGAATCTTGCCTACAATCGTGTTCTCACGACGGATCTTGGTCTGGGCGACATGATGCAGTCCATTACGCGGCTGATATCCGAAACCCCCATGCCGGAGGCTATTTACATCGCTGATGAGAATATTCTGGAATGTGCGCAAGAGGTTCTGGTCTCTAAAAATATTATCCCCGGCAAGGATATTGCGATTATCACCCAAAGTACCAAAGAGAATAATCTTCCCCGAGGGTATAACTGGAGTTGTATGGAGTTCGATTTACAGGTATTCGGCCATATGATCATAGAGAATCTTTTGAACATGATTCAACGAGCCGATGCGAAATCCGTTAACCATGCGTTATTGGCAAACTGGATTCCCGGAAGTACACATAAACTCCATTGACTAAAACGATATTTTAATAAAAACGATGACGCCGGCAACCATGGGATAAAATTGAGTAATAGACTAATTGGTTGTTAAACTGTTTATTCTTCCGTCTTGCTGTTGCCGTTCGCGAGCAGGGCGTCGACGAATTTATCGGGGTCGAAGGGTTCGATATCTTCCATGGTTTCGCCCAGGCCTATGAATTTGACGGGGATATCGATTTCGTTGTGTATGGCGATGACAATGCCGCCTTTGGCCGTTCCGTCGAGTTTCGCGAGCATGATACCTGTAACCTTGGAAATTTCCTTAAAAATCTTCGCCTGATTCAGGGCGTTCTGGCCTGTTGTGGCGTCGAGGACCAAAATAACCTCGTGCGGGGCGTTGGGAATCTGTTTGCCGACGACGCGGAAGATTTTTTCGAGTTCCCGCATGAGATGGTCCTGGGTGTGCAATCGGCCGGCGGTGTCGATAATCAGATAATCGGCGTTACGGGCTTTGGCGGCGGCACAGGCATCGAAAACCACCGCGGCAGGATCGCCCCCTGCTTGGTGTTTGACCAGTTGTACCCCGGCCCGCTGTGCCCAGATCGTCAGTTGATCGACCGCTGCGGCGCGGAAGGTGTCCGCCGCTGCCAAAATCACATCGTGCCCTTGATTTTTGAGATACCAGGTGAGTTTGGCGACGCTGGTGGTCTTGCCTGAACCGTTAATTCCGACGACGAGAACTACCGTCGGGCCTTCGGACGATTTTGCCAATTGACGATCGCTTTCAGGCCAGGATTTTTTCAGTTCTTCTTTCAGAAAGGGAATAATCTGTTCGGCAGTGTCGATTTTTCCCGCTTTCCATGCGGCGTTGAGATCGGCGATGATTTTTTCGGTATTGGCGATGCCGATATCGGCGGTGATTAAGGTGTCGAAAAGTTCGTCGAGAAGCTGCTGATCGATTTTTCGTCCAACCCGCAAAATGCCGGTTAATGCTCCGGTGAGTTTTTCACGGGTTCGAGTTAAACCGTCTCGAAGTTTTTTAAAGAAACTGACCATATTGACCTTTGCCTGATAGAATCAAAAATTATGCTTGCATTATTGAACGTTAAAAATCGCTGTCCAACGGGTTCATGGACGTATCCGAAGTTTCGTCGGACGTTTCGGAAGAAGTGGTTGTTTTGTCGCCGGGTGTTTGCTCTGTGGTCCGCACCTGAGGTTCAGCGGCGCCGAGTTCCTGAAGTTTTTTCGCGATGGCATCGAGTACACCGTTGATGAACTGAGGTGATTCCGCGGTTGAAAATTTCTTGGCCAATTCGATGGCTTGATCCAGAACCACCTTGATCGGCACGTTAGTTCGGTACAGAAGTTCCGCAATCGCCAGTCGGAGGATCGCGCGATCGATCAGAGCAATTCGCTGAAGCTGCCAATGTTTGACGGTGTCGGCGATGTACTGATCGCAGACCTGTTTGTTGTTCCAGGCGATACGGGTCAATTCCGCCGCCAGGGATTTACTGTCCGAGGTTACATTCGCCTCGGCGATAAAGGCGTCCATTTCCGGTAAGAAATCCGGTCCCTGGACATCCAGTTGTGTTAAACATTGCATTGCCAAAGCCCTTGCCAGGGCACGCCAGTCACTCAAGAAACTTCCTCCTGCCGATCAACATCCACGATATTGTCGGTATGAATTTTCATGTATCGAATTGCTTAAATGATATCGCTGAGATTGGCCATTTCGATGGCCGTCATCATTGCGTCGGCCCCTTTGTTGCCGGCTTTGACTCCTGCGCGATTGACAGCCTGTTCGAGCGTGTCAGCGGTTATCACACCGTAAACGATGGGGATTCCGGTTTGCAATCCTACCTGGGCGATTCCCTTTGCGGACTCTGCGGCTACATAATCAAAGTGGGGCGTTTCGCCGCGGATGACTGCACCGAGGCAGACGATTGCATCGTATTTTCCGCTTTCCGCCAATTTTTTGGCCGCCAGGGGCAGTTCCATCGATCCCGGGACCCAGACGATCGTGAGTTTTTCTTCTTTTCCACCGAGACGGGCAAAGGTGTCCTTGGCTCCTTCGATGAGCTGTCCGGTGATAAAACTGTTAAATCGGGATACTACCAGTGCAAAGCCGTGTTCGGGCGTTACCGTCATTCCTGCGCGAAATTCAATATAGGTCATAACGTTTCTCCATTTTATGTTTTCGATTGTTCAAGTGTAACGTGAATTCTTCCGGCAGGCAAGTCCTTATACCGCGTTGATTTAATGAAGATGGACTTCTCTTTGCTTGGGTCGGGGAGCGTTTTTACGGTTTGCGAGCGGATTGTCGCGGCCCGGGGCCGATGCCGACGGTTCTGCCGATCGATTCGATACGTTTTTTCAGACAATGGCGACACTGTTCTGCCGTTTCTTTGATGCACGCTTTTGATGGATAAATTTCATAACTGGCGCGATATTGCACCGGTGTGAGGTTAGGCATGATAACATTGGCTCCCCGACTCAGGCCAAGTTCCCTGCCTTGAGCCAGATTCAGAGTCGCCAGGGCGGTTGTACTGGGAATATTCGCCTGGGGACAGACGAGCCGTGTCAAGGCTACGACTTTATAGGTCATCGCTTCGGTATTGGGCACTTGATCCTGAGTGAGAGGTTCGTTTGCAAGAGGAGTTTCGGGATGAGGGATGAACGGTCCGACACCGATCATATCCAGGTCAAGCTCGGCGAAAAGAGCAATATCGTTGGCCAGATCGTCGAATGTCTGGCCGGGAATACCAATCATCACACCGCTGCCGATCTCATAGCCTAACGTTCGCAACAGCTTCAGGATCGCTAAACGATCGGAAATCGTTTTGCCGCGATTGGGATGAATCCGGGCGTAAAGTTCAGGGTTCGACGTTTCAAACCTTAGAAGGTATCGATCCGCTCCCGCCTGCTTCCAGAGGCGATATTCATCTTCGTTTCGTTCCCCGACGCTTAACGTTACCGCCAGCGAAGTTTCCTGTTTGATTGCGCGGATTGTCTCCGCCAGCCAATCGGCCTTGATGCCCCAATCTTCGCCCGATTGGAGTACAACCGTTCCGTAACCGAATTCGCGAGCTCGTCGGGCGCAGTCCAGAATTTCGTCCTGCGTCATGCGGTATCGAGGTAAATCTGTTCGCTCGGCACGCAGTCCGCAATAGCCGCACTGTCGAACACAGTAATTGGAAAATTCGATCAATCCCCTCAGGTGAACGGCGTCGCCGACGGTTTCACGCCGTACTTTATCCGCCGATTGCCAGAGCGACTCAAGTTGTTTTTCGTCTTCTTCCCTGAGACATCTCAGGATTTGATCTTTTTTCATTTCAGGTTCTCCGGCATTAAAGGTTCAGCAGAGTATGAATCTTTTCCGGCGAGACTCCAAACAGGTCTCGACAGATAAGATCGGCATCGGCGATGCGGTCGGCGCTGTAAGAGGTGGTCAGGGCGATGACCTTCATTTCTGCGCGATGGGCTGCTTCAATGCCGGCGGGAGCATCTTCGATGACAACACAGCGGTTAACCGGAAGATCAAGCCGCTGTGCGGCGGTTAAAAAAATCTGAGGGTCCGGTTTTCCGCGAGTGACGTCTTTTGAGGAGACCACAGCGTTGAAATAGGGTTTGATCTTCAGACCTTCAAGGACCATTTCGACGTTTTCAATCGGACCGGAAGAACCGACGGCGATTCGGGCGGAGTTGGAGGAGAGTTTGGGAAGCAATTCATACAAGCCTGAAACTGCCGGAATATTGTCACGGATCAGATCGCGATAAACAGCCTCTTTTCGATGGTCGAAACGGGCGATTTCCTCGTCGCTGATATTTTCACCCCAATTGGTACGGATAATTTCGGCGCTGACGCATCCGAAAGTCTGCTGGAACTGTTGTTCGGTCAGATCGTGACCAAACTCGTGGGCAACGATCTGCCAGCTTTTCAAGTGGGGTTGGTATGAATCGACAAGAACACCGTCCATGTCGAAAATGACACCGTAAATTTCATTTTTCATGAGGGCACAATCCAATCGTGAAGTTATTCATATATTGAAGTAATCGGTTCAGTTTCCGGGGCAACCGAGTCGCCCGTGGAAGTAATCAGGTCCTTGAGTGAGGGGCCGAGTCTGGTGACATCGCTGCCTCGCATTTCGAATATCCAGGGAAGCGAAGAACTCTGAGCGAAGCGATTTTGCCCGCGGGCCTGATCACCGACGTTAAGTGTCCACGAATCCCTGGCGTTTGAAGCCGTGATCGTCATAAACGGTTTTTGCAGACCAAATCCGGACTTTGAATCCTGGAAATCGTGATAACAAATGGCCTTGAGCGTTTGGAATGTTTCCAGGAGCGAATTGATTTTTTCCTGATCGATTTTCACAATTGTATCGGCAGGAAGCATCCAGACGCTATCCGTTTTTTCCAGGATGATATTTTCACCATCGGTTTTTTGAATTTCGATCCGCGTGATATTTTCCGGTTTTGGAACGTTATTGGCAAAGACGTCTCTCGTCACAAACTCTGCGGAAAGATCGTTTCGCAATTGTTCGGAAACCAGCGCCACCAGTGGTTTTTCAAGTGCGGGTCTGGCGGCATAAACTTTGTCGTTATATTTTGAAACCACCAGAGAGTATTCCTGTGTGACGGTTCGAGTGGCCGGTTTCGTGCTTGTCGCGGGGGCCGAGGTTGTCGGATCGACCTGGACCACCGGAACCTGCATTTCAACTTTGACTTTCACTCGAATCTGCGGGGAACTGAGGTTGTAATTGCTCAGATAGCCCTGCGCGACGTAATCCTGCGCACGCAAGGTCGATAACGCCAGGAGCACATTTTGGACATGTTCCTGGTCTGCCGGTGCTTCGATGGGCGATGCGACTTTCCACGGCAATCCCGGACCTGGACGAACAAGGGTATAACTTCGATTGCGCTGACTGATTTCGATCGTGGTGACGCTGTCGATATCGAAGGCCATCATCTGTCGATCTCGATAACTCAGCGCAGGAGTGAAAAGTTTTTCAACTTTTTCATTCTCGACCACCGCAATATAATTCTGGTTGGACCGTTTGACGTAACGGAACATTCCGCTGGGGGTTTTCCCGCCGATGGTCAGGATGACAGGTTCGGCATTGTTCCTCAAAATGGTAATGGTGCTGACCGGCTCGTCGAGTTTTGTTTTCTTGAGTGTCTCTGCGTTCGGTAAGTCGATGAAACTCGTCGCCTGCAAACCGATAAGCGTATTGATAAGCGTATCGACCGTGGAGGGATCGGCGGAAATGACCTCCTGGGCGGTCTGGAGTTTCCAGTTTTCATTTTCGCGAAACAGAATTACATCCTGGGCGCTACGCCGGATATCGATTCGTGTGAGTACGTCTTTGTTTAATTCGACAAGGGCTTTCTCCCGCCAGGCGATAACGTCGGGGATGATTTTTTTCAGGTTGTCTTGCGCAAGTGTGACCACCCATTTCTTATCGGCAAGTTTGGCGTAAACTTGATCTGATTTCAGTCCGAATGGTCCTCCGACAAAAAGAACGTGTTCGGTACGCTGGATGGTCGGCTGGGTGGATTGTGTGGTTTGGGTTGTCGGTTTGATCTCCTGGGTTTCCACCGCGGTAATGGTCCAGACGGGTTTAGCCAGACCGAAGGTATCAATACTGGCAGGGGCATCTTCGACGAATTCCTGCGCTCTGAGTGTCGCGAGGGTATTGATCGCGTCGTTGATCGAACTCATCAGCACCGGCGCCTGGACAGGGGCGACCATCGTCCATTGGCCGTCTGCCATTTTTGAGAATTTAAACACCGTGCCGTCATTACCGGTGAAATTCAATTCTGTCAGGAGATTTTTCTTAAGTTCCCATAATTGTTTGTCGCGATAGTCCGCGAGATTTTTCTTGATACGGGTTCGAAGGTCCTGATCGATGATATAGACTTCATCGCTCTCGGGTGTTTTAACATAGGTGTTCTCGGAGGCCACCGGATTCTGGCCGACAAGATAGGTCAGCTTGCGATTGCCCGATTCGAGTGTTACGATGAAGATGGGTTCTTCAAAGCCGAGGGTTTCGAGTGTCTGGTTCGCGTACTGGCCTTTCCCCGGCACAAATGTTTCGAGTTTTCGGGCGGCGTTGAAGGCGTCGATCAGATCGGAAACTTCCCAGCTCAATGCCGTTGCTTCGATGGGTTCGACGATCTTCCAGGTTTGTCCCGATCGTTCAAAGACCATTGTATCCCGTCCTGCAACTTCGAGGCGAACGCGTTCGACCTCGCCCAGACTCGGCGCGATCAGCAGGATTTTGTCCGCTTTGACCACAGCCGGCGCCTGCTGGTTTTTCCGATCGCTTCCAGGTGAAAAAACTCCCAGAAAGTATGAACCGCCCGCAATCAAAACCAGCAATACCAGTAACGAAATTGTTGTTTTAAAATTCATCGTCCAAATTCTCCATCTATCAAATGGATCTGTATATGAAAGACAACAGGTTGACCCATCTATCATTATTTATAACGCCAATACATGAATGTTATCTTGGTTCTTACGCTATTTTTAACGGCGGCGGAACAGATATACCACCGCACCGGCAACAAGCGCTCCCATCGGCCAGACACCCCAGAGGAACACTTTCCAGGTCATCAGGCCTCGATCTGAAATATCTTTGATCCGGACAACATCCGCTTTTCGCGGTCCTACCGAAATCAGATTACTGTTATCGTTGAGCCAGAAGGCAACGTTCGTCAACAGTTCGAGATTGCCCGGAAATGCGTATTGGGCGCCGATACCCTGCGGTGTCATAAAATAATCGACCTTGTTGGCCATACCGTCGGTAGCGAACAATTCATTGCCGAAAATGACGCATTTATTTTTCGTTTTGCTGTCTTCCACTGCAACCGCGATCTGGAAAGGAGCCGGTGTGTCATCATCGTCCTTTTGAGCGTGCCGTCGTTGCAGGAGCATATAAATATTGTTTTCTGCCCAGTAATTGCCCATTTCGGGTGTAATGGTAATCAGCGGTGCGACCCCGATACCTTCCGGAAGAGTCTCCATGATCGTCAGGGGTGAAGCCCAGATAAACGAACTGACCAGCGACTGAATAGGCCGGGTGATTTCATGATCGTTATATCGCGAAACGGCGACCTGGTTGTTCGGGACCGTGACCTTGTCATTAAGCTCGATACCCTGCAGAACCACCTTTTCAGCTTCAAGCTTCACACCAAATTTTTTCTCGAACAAATCGGCGAACGGATACGGGCTTCCCATGATCGCAGGCTGGAAATTCACCAGGAACATCACCCGGTTCCCGTCGGTAATCAATTTTTCGACAATGGCAATTTCCGCTTCTTTATACCCGCCGACGGTCGGAGCGCCGGGCTGGGCCTTTTGCGGAACGGAGGGAACCACCACATACACTTTTCGTGTCACATCGGGAATCTCCGGCGGCGTCGAACCGCGAAGCAGGTCCCAGCTTTCCACCACAAAATTCGCTTCTTCCAATTTTTCTTTAAGTGCGTTGTAAGGCGCTTGGCTTACCCGCATGGCGCTATAGCCGGGTTTGACCGGATCGGGACCGCCGGCATGAATGAAAATCGCTGCCGATTTTTCTTTCGCGGTCAACGCCAGAATCGCGGAACTCAGTGCCGCCTCACCGTTGAAGTGATAATCGACCTTACTGATATCGCCCGTCTGACTGGGGGTGATCTGCCAGATATCGCTATAACTGAGCACCTTCGATTTCGGGGTGTTGTCTACCTGGACGATCACGGTTCGGGCGTTTTTCTGTTTGAGTTGATTGTAAATGTCCTCAAGCTCGAGTTTCGGCAGGTCCACGCATAACATCAGTTGCTTGCCGATCAGGTCGGAAAGTTCCGCGTACTGTTTGGGCTTTTCACGAAACGACGCAAGAGTCTGTTCCGAGAGGCCTTCGATCTTTTGTCCCTCACCCGTGAGGTATTCGCTTGCAGCCAGCAGATCGTTCTTGACATTCTCATAGAGTTTTTGAATAATCGCCACCGCTTCGGAATATCGCGGAACATCTTCACCCGAAACCAGTTCATTGATATCGTCAATAGCCGTTTTGGCGTCGGTGTAGTTTTTCGTGAAACGGTAATAAATCGCGACGATATTTCGGTCGTTATTGACCTTTTCGTTATTCTCCGCGAGTTCCTTGAACGCATTTCGCTCCCGGTCCATCAGAGTCAGGATTTTCGGATCGAGCTTCTTGAACTCGTCGATCACTTCTTTGTGTTTCGTCGCTTCGCCGGCGTAGGTTTCCTTAAGTGTTTGGATCAGACGCGTCTTTTCGGCGTTATCGCGGATCGGGTCGAGCACCTTGTAATGAACTTTCCCCGAAATGGTCGAATAGCGGCGAAGCAAATCGTCAATTTGGCGCTTCTGAAGCTCAGCCTGTGAACGGGTGGCTTCGTCAACTTCATCCGAAATGCGGAAAAGCGCCGTAATGGTAATATCATTCGGCAGGTCCTTGAGTAAATTCACCGTTCTGGGCGAAATACTGAATTGTCCGCTTCGCGTCAGGTCGGTGGGGTCCGGCGACAAACGTTCCGTCGCCAGATTCACCAGAACGATAATCGTCCAGACAATCGCTACGGAAAAAACAACGTTGCCGCCGAAGATCAATCGTCGGCGGAATTGATTGGTTTGATGATTTATCGCCATCGTCGAGACTCCAGTATTTTAACAGCAACAAACAAAATGCCGGCAGTGACCGACAGGAAAAAGATGATATGCCGAAGGTCCAGCAGACCCCGGGAAAAATCCATGAATCGTTCGTAAACGTTGATCGTTCGCAAAATCGTCTGCCAGTTCCCCGTCAGGCGAGACGCCACTCCCCAAAGCAGAAACGTAAAGACGCTCAAAATCAAAAAGGCCAGCACCGCGGAAATCACTTGATTGCGCGTCATGCTACTCGTGAGTGTCCCCACCGCGATATAAAAGCCGCCAAGCAAAAGCAAGCCCAGATACCCGCCGACAACGGGACCCGGATCAACCGCCCATCCGCTATAGCCAAGCACCATGAATGCGTAAATCAACGTCGGCACCAGCAAGGCCGCAAAAAATAACCACGTTCCGAGAAACTTACCGAAAATCACTTCATAATCCCGAACGTTTACCGTCATCAACGACTCGATGGTCCCGGAACGAAATTCCTCCGCCAGCAATCGCATCGTCAGCATCGGCACAATAAACACCAGAATAAAAGCCTGTCGATCGAACAGGTCCCGCATCTGTGCCTCATGACCCGGACGAAAAACTTCTCCGGCAAAAAAGATTCCCGAAACCGCCAGAAAAACCGCCGCCACCACATACGCGATCGGCGAAAAAAAGAACGACGCCAATTCACGCTTCGCCAAAACCCATACACGATTATTCATCACTTTTGCTCCTGTAGGATGTTTGAACATACCCTGATTTTTGATCGGGCAAACTGTGCCCACCCTCTGATCTACGCACTAAGCACAGCCTTTTTCCCCTGATCCGCCACGACTCGAACAAAGAAATCTTCCAGCGAAGCCACTTCCTGTCGCATCTCCAGTATCGGCCAGTGTTGGGCAATCGCCAACAACGAAATAGCCTCGCGAGAATCGCTCTTGCTCATCACCGCCAGCCGAACGGCTCCCTCGCTTGGCAGCGTCTCAACATTCTGGACCATCGGCAACTTTCGCACCGCCGCGGCAATCGCATCGCCCGATCCCTTGAACTCCACAATCAAACGCGACTGCTCGCAAATCTGCCGGCGAAGTTCCTCCGGCGAACCACTGGCGACAATGCGCCCGCCCGCAATAATAATGGTTCGATGACAAATCGCCTCGACTTCCGGAAGGATGTGGCTGGAAAGCAAAATCGTATGACGCTTGCCGAGTTCCTTGATCAGTTCCCGCGTTGCACGAATCTGCGTCGGATCAAGTCCCACCGTCGGCTCGTCCAGAATCAAAACATCCGGATCGTGCAGCAACGCATCTGCCAAACCCAGACGCTGACGATATCCTTTGGAAAGCTGACCGATCGGACGGGTCGCCACATCTCCAAGCCAGCATTGCTCAAGCACATATCCGGTCCGTTTTTTCAGCGTCGTTCGATCAAGCCCGCGCAATTGTCCCCGAAATTTCAAATATTCGTTGACACGCATCTCCATGTACAACGGCACGGATTCCGGCAGATAGCCTATCTTCCGCCGAACCTCCAGCGATTGCGTAAAAACGTCATACCCCGCAACCGTCGCCGAACCCCGGGTCGCCGGCATAAAGCATGTGAGAATGCGGATGGTCGTCGTCTTACCCGCGCCGTTCGGCCCCAGGAAACCGATGATTTGTCCCTTGTCAAGACTGAAGCTCAGGTCATCCACTGCCAAAACCGGACCGTAATACTTGGTTAAGTTTCTGACTTCTATCATGTGTTACCTCTCGCCTGTCTTAATAGCGAAATGTGAATCCAAACGTGTTGATCGCGATCAATGTAAGCTTCTATTACCTATCTTATCTTATTTATACTAAAAGTGACGACTGAAGTTCGCAAAATATTCTCAAACATGATCGAAATCGAATTTAATGAAGTCTTATTAGTTAAAGAAATCCATTGCAAAAGTCAAGATCAATTCACCACTCACCGCCGATGCTGTCGTAACATCGGATTGCAAATTTTATGATATGTCAAAAGCACGAGATTTTCGTCGGTGATTTTATTTTTAGCTCAAAATCAGTAAAAATAGGAGGGGCGATCCAACGATCGCCCCTTGATGAATTTGTAAGCTCAAATTGTTCAAGCCTGTCGATTTAAACCAGACCCTGATCGATCATGGCGTCGGCGACTTTGACAAATCCGGCAATATTGGCGCCCGCGACATAATTGCCGGGTTTCCCGACCTGCTCGGCGGTCTCGAAGACGTTTTTATGAATGGCTGTCATAATTTGATGTAGCCGTTGATCGACTTCCTCACGAGGCCAGTTGATTCGCATGGAATTCTGCGACATTTCCAGACCTGAGGTGGCGACGCCGCCCGCGTTGGCGGCTTTGCCGGGTCCGAAAAGGACCTTCTTTTCGATGAAATAGTCCATCGCATCCAGGTCGGTCGGCATGTTGGCGCCTTCGCTGACGACAAAGCAGCCATTGTCAACGAGGGTTTTGGCTTCGGCGAGGTCGATTTCGTTCTGAGTGGCACACGGAAAGGCACAATCGCATTTAATGCCCCATGGCCGTTTACCTGGGTAGTACTCCGTGCCGAACTTTTCGGCGTATTCTTTGATTCGACCACGGCGAACGTTTTTCAGGTTTATAATCCACGCTAACTTTTCTTCGTCGACACCGTTTTGGTCGTAGATAAACCCGTTTGAATCGGACATGGTTACCGGTTTTGCACCGAGTTGGATGAGTTTTTCCACGGTGTATTGGGCTACGTTGCCGGAGCCGGAAACCGCGCAAATTTTACCATTAAACGTTTCGTCTCGTGTCTTGAGCATTTCTTCAGCGAAATAGACACAGCCATACCCCGTGGCTTCCGGACGGATTAGAGAGCCGCCCCAGCCCAGACCTTTGCCCGTCAGGACGCCGGTAAATTCATTACAAATACGCTTGTATTGTCCGAACATGAAGCCGATTTCTCGACCGCCAACCCCGATGTCCCCGGCAGGGATGTCCGTGTCGGCACCGATATGACGATAAAGTTCGGTCATGAAGGACTGGCAGAACCGCATGACTTCGTTGTCGCTTTTCCCTTTGGGGTCGAAGTCGCTTCCGCCCTTGCCGCCGCCCATCGGCAGGGTGGTCAGAGAGTTTTTGAAGACCTGCTCAAAGGCCAGGAATTTCAGGATGCCCAGGTTGACGGATGGATGGAACCGCAACCCGCCCTTGTACGGGCCGATGGCACTGTTCATTTCGATTCGGAAGCCCCGATTGACGTGAATTTCGCCGTTGTCGTCCATCCACGGCACACGGAACATAATCACTCGTTCGGGTTCCGTGATGCGTTCGAGGATTTTCGCTTTTTTATATTTGGGATGCTGAAGGATAAAGGGAATCACCGATTTAGACACTTCATGGACCGCATTATGGAATTCGGTTTCGCCGGGATTCTTGAATACAATGTCATTCATAAATGATGTTAACATTTCTTGCATTTGTTTTTCCTTTATAACAGGCTTACTTCAAGCTTTTTCCTTTGTACTATAATTTTAACTGAAATTCAACCAAATGGTCATTAAATCTCCTTATACTGTTTATTAAGATATTTAACCTTGTCTCCAAAAGATAAAGCAATGCCCTTGTTATAAGGCCACGAAAGTGCTCTTTTAACGAGTTTTAGAAGATTCGTGTTATTTGAGTCGTCCGGTGCGTCGAAATAGACGCGATAACTTTTTATGGACCCGAAAAACTCCGCGCTTCAGGAACGAGATGAAGAAAGCTGCGTGTTTTTCCCTGATTGATGCCAATTTTCAGCTTTTTATGGATCTGTTTTTTAAAACGTTTCAGTCGTCGTGATTTCATATTCGGATGTTAAAGATTATAGATTTTGATCACAGTATTCAAAAAACTTATATTCAGCATTACCGTGGATTATTTTCAGGATCGTTACGAGTCTGTCATTTTTTCATTAATCGATCCAGCAGGGTTTGAAGGGGAATGGTGGCAAATCCCGTCGCGGCGTCGCTGATACCGTAGGGAATGATCAGGATATTGTTGTGGATCATCGCCCCGCAGGAGTAGATGACATTGGGCACATAGCCTGTGCGTTCTTCGGAGATCGGCATCATCAGGGGTTCATCGAGATGACCGATAATTCGTTCGGGGTCTTCCAGGTCCAACAGCATCGCGCCGATACAGTATCGTCTCATCGGTCCGACTCCGTGGGTCAGCATCAACCAGCCGGCTTCGGTTTCAAGGGGCGAGCCGCAGTTTCCAATCTGCACAAATTCCCAGGTATGTCGAGGTTCCTGGATTATTCGTCCGACGTTCCATGCGTA
This sequence comes from Phycisphaerae bacterium, assembly GCA_012514125.1. Taxonomy (GTDB): domain Bacteria; phylum Planctomycetota; class Phycisphaerae; order JAAYCJ01; family JAAYCJ01; genus JAAZAW01. The sequence continues at coordinate 15,016 of JAAZAW010000064.1, forward strand.
TAAACTATCGGATTTAAGCAGATAGAGATTTTCGCCGTCGACGCGTCCGATCATCATATACCAGCCATTGACGCGGCGAGGAAAAAGCGCGAGTCCTTTGTTTTTGGCGTATCGCCCCTGAAGTGCGTGGATTTCAACCGTTTTGATTCCACCGATCGTGCCCGGTTCCCGATATTCCA
>JAAZAW010000065.1 GCA_012514125.1 Phycisphaerae bacterium
CAGCCGGGTGGCGCTGGATAATTCCATCGAAGATACCCAGGAAACATACCGGCTGATGTTTCCCGATAAACACGTCACACCGATGATCTTTGCCAGTCCCAATACTCGAGACGACGATATTGACGGGATGAACGATTACATCAGCCGGTCGGCCAAAGCGCATCATTGTCCATCCCTCATCTTCGCCATGCCCTGGTGGTCGGCGGAGAAATTCGAACAAAAAACGATCGCCGGCGGGTTTCTGGGCGCGAAGGTTTATCTAATTTTTTCCGATCCGAAAATTCCGCAGAACGATATCACTATTTTTGACTTTCTGCCTCACCATCAACTTGACGTGCTGAACAAGCATGGCTGGATTGTGATGCTGCACATTCCGCGAAACGGCAGGCTCCGCGATCCGAAAAACCTGGAACAGATGTTGGAAATCGAAAAGCGATATCCCAACGTCAAGCTCATTATCGCTCACGTCGGACGAGCCTATTGCAACGAAGATGTCGGAGACGCCTTCGACGTACTGGCAGAAACCCGAAAGATGATGTTCGATTTTTGTGCCAATACCAACAGTTGGGTTTTCGAACAGCTTGTTCGAGCGGTGGGTTCCAGACGGATTCTTTTTGGCAGCGATTTGCCCATCACCCGCATGCGGATGCGGCGTATTTGTGAAAACGGACGGTATGTGAATCTGGTCCCGCCAGGTCTTTACGGCGATGTCGGCAACGATAAAAATATGCGGGAAGTTTCAAGCCGGGAAGCGGAACAATTGACGTTTTTCATGTACGAGCAAATCGATGCCTTCCGCCAAGCCGCCGTAGCGACCCATCTTTCGAAACACGACATTGAAGATGTTTTCTATAACAATGCAAAACAGCTTTTCGATGAAATATAGATCAAAAGGACACTCATTTCCACTTTTTGTTTGACAGCATCGGCAGGATTTGTAAAATTGAGATTTAAATCCTGGGGATGTCGAAAATAAATAAGCAGATCATCGCAGGACGTTGAAAATAACGTCGCAGTATTAAGAATATCATGATTTCGGTCGCTGATCGTGTCAAAGCGACGACATGATTCGATCAAAAACGGATACGATTCATTTTCTGGGGTGGGGTTCGATCAGGCATCGATATTTATAATAGCTATCGAAAGGAAATGACGATGAGAATGATGATTTCTTGGCCGGCGTTGTTGGTGTTGGCGGTTCTTTCAGGCTGCAATTCGTATGTCCGGACCGTTCATCTGGTCCCGGGCGCTCAAGCCACCGATGTTTATCTGGACAACAAGCTCATCCTGAAAAACATGTGCTACAAGGACGTCGGTTGTTATACCAAAGCCTGCAAAGGCTGCCGAAATCTTAAATTCAAACCCATCGGCCAGGACAGTCCATCGCTGCTCGACGTCAAAATCAAGCTGGAATCCGACGCCTACATGACCCTTGTTGCCATGGGCACCGACTTAAACTGCACCGAAGGTGTTTTGTATTGCGACGACAGAATTGTCGATTCGTATAAGGCTAGAATTCGCATCATCCACGCTTCACCCGATTCGCCGCCGATGGATATTGCCCTGATACCCGCATCGCGCGATGCAGGCCAAACCGAGACTCAGCCGGCCGATTCGGAATACATGCCGTTTCGTGAATTGTGTTTTCGTGACGCGAGCATTTACAACGAATTCGACCCCGGTGACTATACTCTCCAAAGCCGGTCGGTCGAATCCGGCGAGATTATTCTGAATATTCCCGTCATGACCTTTTGCGAGGGGACCAATTACACCATTTTCATCATCGGTCAATGCGAAAAGAACTCCCTGGCCGCCATGAGCGTCATCGACGCGCAGGAATCGTGGGAATAATCCGACGTTTCGCTGGAATATGCTTACCGCTGCTCCAGCGGCACAAACGACATTTCATTGTTGCCGATATAGATCTGCCTGGGTCTGGCGATACGCATCGATGAGTCCATGTGCTGTTCCCGCCATTGCGCGATCCACCCCGGCAGCCGACCCATGGCGAAAATTACCGTGAACATGTTCGTCGGAATCCCCAGCGCCCGGAGCATGATGCCGCTGTAAAAGTCCACGTTCGGATAAAGCTTGCGATCTATAAAATAGGAGTCCGCCAGCGCCAGCTCTTCGATTCGTCTGGCGATATTGATCAACGGATCGTTGATCTTCCGCTTGGTCAGAACCTTATCCACCATCGTCTTGATTATCTTGGCCCGCGGATCGTAATTTTTGTATACCCGATGACCGAATCCCATCAGCCGAAACGAGCTGTTCTTGTCCTTGGCCATCTTGATGCACTCTTCGGGTGTAATCCCGCCTTGGTGAATCTTCTCGAGCATCTCGAGCACTTTTTCGTTCGCCCCTCCGTGAAGCCTGCCCCACAACGCGCAAACACCCGCCGCGCAGGAAGCAAAACAATTCGCCTCGCTCGATTCGACGATTCGCACCGTCGAGGTGCTGCAATTCTGCTCATGATCCGCGTGTAAAATCAAAAGCAAATTCATCGCATCTTCGATTTCAGGTTCAATATAATACTGCTCATAAGGCAGCGAAAACATCATGTGCAGAAAATTCGCGCAATAACGAAGCTTCGGGTCCGGATAGATAAACGGCAGCCCCAGCGAACGCCGATACGAAAACGCCGCGATCGTCCGAATCTTGCTGATCAATCTCGCAGCCATCTCCATAAACGCATCGTTGTCTTCCAGCTCGAAAAACTGATGATGATAGCACGAAAGCGTATTGATCATCGCCGACAGGATCGCCATCGGCGGGGCAGTCACCGGAAACCCTTCGAAATGATGCTTCATCGACTCGTTGAGCAATTCATTTTTGGTCAGCCGTTCGCTGAAGTTCAACTTCTCCTGCGCATTGGGCAGATGACCGAAAATCAAAAGATAAGCCACTTCCACAAAGTTCGGGTTCGTCTCAAACGCTTCGACCGGAATTCCGCGATATCGCAAAATTCCCTTCTCACCGTCGATAAACGTAATGGCGCTCTTACACGATCCGGTATTCCCAAACCCCGGATCATAGGTGATCAATCCCGTTTGATCACGAAGTTTTGTGATATCAATCGCCTTTTCCCCTTCCGTCCCGACAATTATGGGAAGTTCATACGTCTTGCCGTCAATCGTGAGCGTAGCGGTTTGTGCCATCAATCCAGCCTTCCTTGTTATTAATTTCGTTACCTGTGGTGGTTCAAAAAGATGCTTATCTGAATG
>JAAZAW010000066.1 GCA_012514125.1 Phycisphaerae bacterium
AAATTTCCGAAATGACAATTTTCATTTTTTTAATACTTATACTTGATATAAAACATCATCACTGTCAGATTTGCAAAAATTGAGGCAATTTACTGAAAATAACGACGGTTTTTTCACCATCGCGTTTTCACCCCAAATCAGAGATTTCTATAGAGGTTTCTATGGCACCCCTGTTATCTCTCGAATTTCCGGGGTCAGACATGAAAAAAACATGAAATTAGATACAAATTCATAAAAATTGCGACATATTTTCATCTTTTATGGTTCTTGCCCAGGTCAAATCGACAAAAATAAAAACATTTATCGTTCTTATCTTCATTCACATAAAGCGTTTATGTTTTTTTGCATTTTTATTTTTCCGAAAATGTACATTCGGCGGCCCGGGCGGGCTCTGGGCGGTTGGACAGTTGGGCTTTGGGTCGGAAATTACAGTTTTAATTAATAAAGTAAAAAACTTAACTTCTAACTTCTAACTTTTACCCAACTTTCAATTCCCTGACGTCTTGCCGGTTCAAATAAACAGATATATCGCCGCCAAGGCCGCCAGAATCTGGACAACTTCCTTAAATAACTTTTCGGGAATATATTTTATAATGAAAACACCGGCCACTGCCCCCGCCAGGAGAATGGGTGTATTGGCCAGATTAATAAACAACGATTGTTCCGTAATCAGTCCCTGCCCGGCGCTGAACGGAATCTTAAAACAGTTCATCAATAAAAAATACCACGCCCCCGTCCCCAGATATTCATGCTTCGGCAATTGCATGGCAATCAGGTAAATCGCCATAATCGGGCCTGCCGCATTGGCCAGCATGGTTGTCGTCCCGGCGAATAAACCAATCAAGGCGGCGAACCACCATTGAGTTGGAATCCGATCACCCTCATCTCTTTGTCGATTGCGCCAATACCCGACGATCAGGATCAGCAAGACAATGCCGCCAATCACAGGCCTGAGCTGAACGTCGTTGATCTTCCCCATCGCCAAAGCGCCCAGCACGATACCGATCATCGCCCAGGGAATCAGCCGAACCAAATGCGACCAGACCGCATGACGTTTATAATACGCCACCGCGAAAATATCGCCGATCACCAGCATCGGCAGGATCAAACCGGTAGAGGCTTTGGATGGAAAAACCGCCGCCGCCAGCGGAACCACCAGAATTCCCAGACCCGGCACACCGGTCTTGGAAATCCCAATCAAAAACGCGCTCAGGCCCAGTATCAGCCAATGAACGGTGGATAAATCGGAAAATTGAGAATTGGATGCGAGAAGTTGAACGTTCATTTCGAGTTTCTTTCAAGCGGATCGCGGATAAAGATTATAATTTTGGTGTCGCGGGCAAAACGCGTATAAGGATGGTCTTTTCGAGTGTTCCACCGTCCGGGGTCACGACCTGAACTTTGATCGTATGTTCGCCGACGGTGTAAAGCGTGGCAAAGAGCATCTGTTTGCCCGCGCCCCGGGCCTGGTCCTGAAGATGATCGTCGATGAACCAGGTAAATTTATATTCGTCGTACTCGTCCCCGGAAAGCCCCGGCAGTTCGGCCTGCAGATTCAGCGTAAGAGGCGTCACGCCGACGAAACTTGGAGTCTTGATTTCGACACGATCGACTCTTTTAACCGTACCCTGTCGTTTTGAAACCGCCCCCCCGCCATCGGCCTGGGAAACGCTGCTGATCGCGAAAAACTCCGCCGCCAGATCGGGCACACGTTCATGCCCCTTGCCCGGAACCACCCTGCTGGTGACCTTGAACCCGTTGCTTCGATACCACGAAATCGCCTGTTCCGATTCTCGCTGAATGCCCTTGAGGTCGTTTTCGCAATAATAGATCAAAATGGGAAAAGGCCGTTTGCTCATCATCCGCGCATTGACCGGATCGAGTATCGGCTCGGAAAAACAACTCCCCCGGGCGCACATCGCACTGAATATCTTCGGATGACGATTGACAAAATAGTGCATCAGATACCCGCCCGACGACCAGCTTGTAGCATAGATTCGATTCCGATCGACGTTACAATGATCGATAACGTACTGGATGATGTTGAGAACACTTTGTTCATCTCTCTGGACGCCGTGACTGACGGTCCTGAGCGGATATTGCATGAACAGGTCGGAATTAAGCAGCACAGGCGCCACGACGATATACCCGTAACGATCCGCCACACTCTGCCATTCTTTCGCCTGGGCCGGCGCGCTGTCGAAGGGTTTCATTCCATGAAACGTCACCACCATAGGCCAGGCCCGATTCGGCGTATATCCCGCGGGCAGATACAGATAATAATTCCGTTTATCCTCCGCCGACTGCATCAATAATTGGCTGCCGCGACCGGGCGGCTGAGGAATCGCACATCCGCCGACACCCACAACCAACCCGACAATCGCAAGAACAATATATATAAGGTTACGTCTCAAATTCACTTCCATACTCTCAAAATGGTGGGCTTCGCCTACCCTGCACGCCATTCGGACCCTGAGCCTGTCGAAGGGTCTTTCCTTTATTACGCCATGTCGCTTCGACAAGCTCAGCGACCGAAACTATCAAAATTTGGGCGGGTGGGCCTTGCCACCATCTTCAATCATGTTAATTTTTCGCGGACGATTTTTTCTGCTTGTGCCAGCGCCTCACCGAGTTTTGCGGGATTTTTCCCACCCGCCTGCGCCATCTGATCACGGCCACCGCCGCCGCCATCCACAATCTTGGCAATCTGGCCGATGATCTTCCCTGCGGAAAGTCCCCTGCCGATCAACCCATCCGCCACCGCGGCAAGCAGTTGAACCTTCTCACCGTCTTTACTGCCGATCACAACGACCGACTCAGGGGCTTTTTTGCGAATCCAGTCGATCTGCGTTCGAAGTTTATCGACAGGCGCAGCGGGCAGTTCGCCGATCACCACCGTAGCCGAACCCAATTTGATCGCCTGGTCCAGCAACTGTTGGGTCGCGCCGGTCAAATCGACCGCAGGCCCAGCCTGAATCTGCTTCTTGAGCTTCTTGTTTTCTTCCAGCAGCGTCTCAAGCCGCGATGCGACCTCTTCCGCCGGTACTTTGAGCGTCCGGCTCATCTCGCCGATCATTTTATAACGTTCGTGCATGATCCGCCGCAAACCCCGACCGGTCCTGGCTGTGATTCGCCTCACGCCGGTCTGGAGCGATTCTTCGCGCATGATCTTGAAATCCATAATATTCGCGGTATTTTTCACATGCGTCCCGCCGCAAAGCTCCGCCGAAAACGCCTGTTGAATATGATCGCTCGAATCGACGCCCACCGCGATAACACGAACCGTATCGCCGTATTTTTCGCCGAAAAGCGCCGTCACTCCCATCTCCAGCGCCTGGTTGATCGACATTTCCGTCGTCAACGCGGGTTCTGACGCATCGATCTTTTCCTGAATCAACGCTTCGACTTTTTCGATCTCTTCAGGCGTCATCGCCTTGGTATGGGTAAAGTCGAATCGCAGATAATCGTCCCGCACCAGCGAGCCTGCCTGTTTGACATGATCGCCCAACACCTGCCGAAGCGCCCACTGGAGCAGGTGAGTCGCGGTGTGGTTGTTCGCGATATCCTGCCGCCTGGCGCGGTCGATTTCCAGCTTTACCGTCTGGCCCGCTTCGAGCAAACCCTTCGTAAGCGTTCCGCGATGCAGTACCGTATTGCCGTTGACCCGGATGGTGTCGGCGACGACAAAAACCGACTTATCGCCGGTGATCGTTCCCGTATCGCCGATCTGTCCGCCCGACTCGGCATAAAAGCACGTTCGGTCGCAAACCAGATCGACCTGCGCGCCTTCGGGCAACGATCCTTTATCGTACCACTGACCCTCCTTGAGCCAGCCGAGGATGCGCCCCTGGATTGTCGATTTTGTATATTTTTCGTGATCGTCGGTAATCGGCAAACTGACGTCCGATGCGATATGCACCGCAGCCGCCGATGACTTTTCCGCCGATCGCGCCCGTTCCCGCTGTTGTTCCATCAAATATTCGAATCCCTTGTCATCCACGCTGAACCCCCTTTCCCTGGCCATAAGCTGGGTAAGGTCCAGAGGAAAGCCGAACGTGTCATACAACTTAAACGCCGCTTCACCCGGAAAGATTTTCGTTCCGCCGGCCTGAAGTTTCGCAATCGCCTGCTCGAACAGATCGATTCCGCGATCGAGCGTCCTGCCGAAACCTTCTTCTTCCGCTCGAATAGTATCGGCGACAAAGCTCGCCTTTCCGGGCAATTCCGGAAACGCCTCGCCCATGATATCGACCACCGTCGGAATCAGCTTGTAAATAAAAGGCTCAGTGACATTAAGCTTTCGTCCATATCTCGCCGCACGCCGCAACAGCCGCCGCAACACATACCCCCTGCCTTCGTTCGAGGGCATCGCACCGTCGGCAATGGCAAAAGTCAACGCCCGCACATGGTCCGCAATGACCCGACAAGCCACATCGACAATATTTTCCGTATCGTCGCTGTCATATCGGTCCGGCAGGTGCGTGCGACGGCTTCCATAATGACAGCCGGTGATTTCTTCAATATGCCGGATGATCGGAACAAACAAATCCGTCCCATAATTCGAACTGGCGGTGAGTTTTCCCGCCTTTAACAAGTTCAGATGCTTAATGACCCGGCAAATTCGCTCCAGCCCCATGCCCGTATCGACATGCTTCGACGGCAGAGGTTCGAGCGAACCGTCCGTATTGCGTTTGAACTGGATAAACACCAGGTTCCATATCTCAATAACACGCGGATCGCCCGCATTGACCAATCCCCCGCCGCTCTGGTCGGGCGTCAGGTCGATATGAATTTCACTGCAAGGTCCGCAAGGTCCGGTGTCCGCCATCTGCCAGAAATTGTCCTTCTGGCCGAACGCGCGGATGTGCGCCGGATCGATATCGGTAACCTTTTTCCAGAGTTCGGCGGCTTCATCGTCCGGAACCAGTCCAAGCTCCTTATCCCCACCGAAAACCGTCGCGTAAAGCCGCTCTTTCGGCAATTTCCAGACTTCGGTCAGCAGTTTCCACGCCCATTCGATAGCCTCAGCCTTGAAATAATCGCCGAACGACCAGTTCCCCAACATCTCGAAAAATGTATGGTGATAGGTGTCCATCCCGACTTCTTCAAGGTCGTTATGCTTGCCGCTGACTCGAATGCACTTTTGCGAATTGACCGCCCGGTTGTAGGATCGATGTCCCACACCCAGAAAAATGTCCTTGAACTGATTCATGCCCGCGTTGGCGAACATCAGTGTCGGATCATCCTTGGGCACCACCGGCGAGGAAGGCACGAACGCGTGATTGTTTTTCTCGAAATATTCAATAAACTCGGACCGAACTTTTTTACTCAAAGACATCGCTGCTTATCCTTACGATAACTTTTACTCAACAAAATTTATTCTATCACTCATGTTTCTTAATGTCGAACCTTCCATACCCTGTCACGGTTTCCCGGATATAATCGCTTCGTTTCGCCGTCGTCACCGTGATATCAAGTAACTTTTCACCGCGGGCAACACGCAAAACAATCTTTTTACCAGGAGCCGTCTGTCCAATCAACATGATCAGGTGATCGGAATTCTTTATTTTCTGTCCATTGCACTCAAGAATCAAGTCGTTTTGTCGAATTCCCGCTTTTCCCGCGGGTGTGTCTTTGAGTATATCGACCACAACCGAGCCGGACTTTCCTGCCGGATTCCCCAGCGAAATGCCCACATAACCGTATTGAACCTTCTTGCCTTCGCGAATTTGATCGATAATATTTCGCGTCCATTCATAGATAGGAATCGCAAACGCCAACTGCGCGCCGCCCGCGTTCGATGCCGAAACAATCGTGTTAATGCCGATAACCTCCCCCTTGAGATTAAACAACGGCCCGCCGCTGTTGCCGATACTGATCGGAGCGGTCGAGAGAATCAGGTTTCCATAATATCGATCCACGTTGCGGTCGATATCGGGAATATGCCGGCTCACCGCCGAAACAATACCGACACTCACCGCCGCCTGTCCGTCCGCCGCAAGCCCCAGCGGATTGCCCATCGCGATGACGAATTGTCCCGGACGAACGGTTTCAAGATCGCCCAACTCCACCTTCGGCAGATTCTTCGCATCGATTTTCAACACCGCCAGATCGTTTCGCGAATCCGCACCCACCACTTTCGCTTCCAGTTCACGGCCGTCGCGAAGCATGACCTGAATCAGCCTCGTATCCCGAATGACATGTTCGTTTGTCAAAATCAGACCGTCACTCGACAGAATACATCCGCTGCCGCGAATGACGACCAGAATCGGATTCGAGGATTCATTCCTGTTGCTCCCCGGTGTCTCACCGCTCAGGTTCAACTCCCGCCACGCCGATATCGCCACCACCTGCGCGCCGAGTCTTTCCGTCAGGCTCACCAGTGTCTGTTCCGTCGCCTGCAAAACCTGAATCGAATCTGTCGGTTGTTGCCCCAGGGCGCAAGGCGGACTCGGCAAGCCCCATGCCAAAATCGTCAAAACCGAAAACAAATATTTCATAAACCCAACCCGCTTTCAAAACGGGGACTTCTCTTTCCGACGCCGTCCCTCCCCCCCGGACAACGTCGAATCTCGGCCCACGCCGAAAACAACATAACCGACGCAGCGTTCCGCGATAGTATGACACCAATCCTGCTCTCTTGACGTCAAGCCTGATCTCGATGGATTCCAGCCACGGGGCTTTTCCCCGCAAATCCGTAATTATTCTTCACTCCCGCCGCTGACACCCTTGAGCAACACGTCATCCAGCGCATCTTTTTGTGCAATGATCTGTTCCCGAATGGTCGACATGATCTCAGGATTATCCCGCAAAAACTGCTTGGCGTTTTCCCGACCCTGACCAATTTTGGTCTCGCCGTAGGTAAACCATGACCCGCTCTTGTCGATAATCTTGGCCTCTACGCCCAGGTCCACCACATCGCCTTCAGGCGTCACGCCCCGATCAAACATAATATCGAATTCCGCCGTCCGAAAAGGCGGCGCAACCTTATTCTTCACCACCTTGCCTCGCACACGGTTTCCAGTGGCCTTATCCCCTTCCTTAATCGATGTAATCCGACGCAAATCCACACGCACCGAACTATAAAACTTCAATGCCATCCCCCCCGGCGTTGTCTCCGGATTACCATAACTGATCCCGATCTTCAACCGAAGCTGATTGATGAAAATCACCGAAGCCTTGGACTTTTGAATCGCACCCGCCAGCTTCCGCAGCGCCTTGCTCATCAATCGCGCCTGCAACCCCACCTGAACATCTCCCATTTCTCCCTTGATTTCCGCTTCCGGAATCAACGCCGCGACCGAGTCGATAACAATCACATCCACCGCGTTGGTCCGAACAAGCATCTCAGCGATATCCAACGCCTGCTCCCCCGTATCAGGCTGAGACACCAGAAGAGATTCCAAATTCACCCCAAGACGTTTCGCCCACGTCGGATCCAGCGCATGCTCCGCGTCGATAAACGCCGCCACCCCCCCCTCCTTCTGGGCCTGCGCTATCACCGACAACGCCAGTGTCGTCTTCCCCGACGATTCCGGACCAAAAAACTCACTAATCCGACCGCGAGGAATCCCCTTGCCCCCCAACGCCATATCCAATGCCAGCGAGCCCGTGCTGATCCCCTTGATATTGGCAAGTTCTTCCTCGTCCATCCGCATAATCGCACCCTTGCCATAAACTTTCGTAATCTGCTGAAGCGCATGCTGAATCACTTCATCGCGTTTGTTGCTGTCCTGTTCGCCGGTTCCGCTTGTTTTCTGACTCGCCTTAGCCATGAAAAATATCCTCCTAATGTATTAAAGTGCATTCAACTATAGCGATTAAACCCTGATTTTAAACGAAAAATCCCCCGGAACCACCCAAATTGTACCCCAAAATTCTCTTTTTCGCCACCATGCAAAAAATCCGAATTTCCCTCCCAAAAACCATCAATCCGCCTGTCAAACCGCCCAGCGATAAAAAAAATCCACTCAAAACGCATAATCTCCTTATTTACAAGAAAAAAATTGACGAAAAATAGAATAAGCGTGGATATAATAACGTGAATGGCAGCTTGCCAATACGGTCTGGACAACCAGACAATCTTGGCGAATTGCCTGCGATATCTCATGATGAAAATTGTGGTTTTAAGCAGGAATCTCGATGGAAACATTAAACGGTTTGGCTCCGGAAGTAGCCTTGGAACGCTGTGAACAGGCTCTAGGCTATACCTTTAATAACAAAGAACTTTTATTGGCCGCCCTCACACATGCCTCAGGGGCGATGACCCGTCTGGAAAGCAATGAAAGACTGGAATTTCTGGGCGATTCGATTCTCGGATTGATCATCTGTGAAGAACTCTTTACCAGATTCCCCGAACTCCTGGAAGGCGATCTGACAAAAATCAAGTCCGTCGTCGTATCACGCCGGACCTGCGCCGGAATCAGCAAAGGGCTTGGACTCGAAGAGTTTATTCTGCTCGGCAAAGGAATGATGGGACGATCCTCACTCCCGATGTCACTGATGGCTGCCGTGTTTGAATCGCTGATCGCAGCCATCTATCTCGACAGCGACCTGGAAACAACAAAAAAGGTCGTCTTGAAACTTATCGGACCCACAATCGACGAATATTCCCATAGTCATACTCACCGGAATTATAAATCGTTCCTCCAGCAATACGCCCAACGCGAGCTGAATTTAACGCCCATCTATGAGCTTTTGGATGAACAGGGACCGGACCACAGCAAATGCTTCGAAATATGCGTTCGTCTGGGTCCAAACCGGTTCCCCTCTGCCTGGGGCCCGTGCAAAAAAGACTCAGAGCAAAAAGCAGCCCACAACGCATTATTTGATTTAGGCCAACTACCCCAGGTCAAACAATAACACCCGTTTGACCTCTACATCACCAAAAAATTAAAGGTGTCGCCCAAAAACCAACACCCCAGCGCATGCTGGGATCCAGATCGCCGACATTGACCATACCATCGCCATTAACTGTCATCCCCGCGAAGGCGGGGATCCAGAAACGGCTCTGGCCGTTGTACAATTCTCTTCCAACTCCAACTTCCAACTTCAACTTCAACTTCTAACTCCAACTTCAACTTCCAACTTTTAACTTCCAACTTCTAACTAAAAAGAAACTCCATCACCCGCCGCATCATATCCTTAGGCGTCCGTTCCTTCGGAAACACGATCCGATGAAAATGCGACACACTGCTCGCGTAATGCCGATATCGATTCCACACATTCTCCAACGCCACATACTGCGTTTCCCGGTAAGGCTTTTCCCCCCAATACCGTTCTTCCACCACATAAACCGCTCGCCCGTCTCCCCGCGACTGCTCGATCGCCTGGATGACTTCCTTATCCGAAAAATCCCACCCGCCATACAAAATCTTCCAATCGTAAGAATAAACCTGCCGATAAAACTCCACCACAGGCGTCAATTTCCCCGGAATAAACACCGCCGATTCCGCCGCCTCACCAAGCGTCTGATACGTCTCCTTCGCCGATCGCGACTTCTCGTAATAATAACTCTCAAGCCCGCCCCAGAACATCGAAAGCCCCGCCAGATGAATCAAAATCACCCCCGCGCCGATCCCATACGGATTGCGAAGCTTCTCCGGCATCCGTTCCCAGATCGCCAGCCCCGCCGGCAAACATAAAAACGCCCCAACAAAAATCACAAAACGTGGATTAAATATCAAACTATGATTCGCCACCTGACCCGCACAATACAACAGCACCCCCGCCAGCACAGGCACTCCCCACACCCTCTTTTTCTTACGCATCGTCCTGATCTGATCCGGAATCGTCAACACCACAATCGGACTAAACACCAAAAGCCACACCACCAGACAAAGCAAATTCAGCAACACAAGCTTCCACACCGTATGACCCATCTGCATCCGCTCCCGAGCCATACCCATCGACCAGCTCTTATAGATCTCTCCCCAATGATCCGCAAACGTCCACACCAGCCAGAAATTCAACAAGATCACCAAAAGAACCATCCCCACAAAAATCACGACCCCCATCACCCGCCGGGTAACTCCGGGCGTCCCCCTCACCATCAACCAAACCGGAACCACACCCAACAGCACCATAGGCTCTCTGATCGTACACCCCGCCCCAAAAAGAATCCCCGCCACCGCCACTCGCCAGATCGACCTCACCCCACCCGGCAAAATCAGCAAACTCCCCAGCAAACACGTCATCGCATACGTCTCGGTCATCACCGCCGATCCATACAACCCCACCATCGGACTACTGATAAAAATCGCCGTCGCAACGATCGCCCCGTTCCGATCGCTCCAACGCAAACCAAGCCAAAAAAACAACCCCGCGTTCAACACCGCAAACCCCATCGTCGTCCACGAAAAAACCGCCCACGCCGAATCCACCGGCACCGCCCGCACATCATTCACCACTCGCCACACCACCCCCAAAAATCCCGTCATCAACCATCGTCCGCTCGCCAGCGATATAGGCTCGAATTTCAACCCGCCATACGTATACAGATAGCTATCCCAATCCGTCAAAAACTCCGCCTGAAGTCCCACCACAAACCCCGCCTGTATCCCCAAAACAATCAAAACTATCTGCCAATTCTTCATCATCGTCTCGCTAAACCAGCCATCCTCCTGGCACCAATTAACACACCCAAAATATCATCCCCCACCTTCACACTTCTTCCTCTTCCTGGCGGTTCATTCTCGCCCCTCTCCCAAATATCGCCTGATCCCATCGATCGTCTCATACTGCGAATCGCTGAATCGTCGAATCGACTCATGCGGCAGTGCGCTATCAAGCCGCATCGCATCATCCAGATTCTCCCGCGACCTCTCCGCCAGCGCCGCGATCTTCTCACTCTGCCCCGCCGGCACTTGCCGAATATGATCCGCATACACCATCCCAAGCGTCAACGCCAGCCCTTTCGACATCGGCGACCGAATCCGCGCACCAACAAACGCCTCTTCCGCCTTGCTCAGATAATGATCGCGCTTATCCTCCACAAGCTTCGCCAAAATCAAATACGCCTGCCCCTGCTTCGAATAAAACATCCCCTGCGTCTCAATTCGCCTGCTCGCCAGATGGTACCAATCCACCGCCTCCCGAATCAGCCATTCAGGCTCGGAACTTCCCCCCGCCATCCGTACCAGCCGATCCCCCACCGCCGCCGCCAGATACCCATCATACGGATACCGCCTAGCCAGCGAAACAAACTCCCGATAAACCTCGTCCGCGTTCGGACTCGAACTCATCACTCCCTTTTCACCTCGAACCGCCGTACCTTCCGCCGAAATCCCCGGAATCATCATAAAATAAACATACCCCGCCCAAACCGCCAAAACAGCCCACACCGCCAGATGCTTCCTCTTCTTCCCGCAGCCCGTACCCTGTAGCCCGCAGCCTGACTCCTCCTCATTCCCCCTCGCCATCATCAGTCCCGCCAGAACAAAAAACAAAAACTGCATCGAAGGCTCTTCCAACGAAAAATTCACCAAGTCCCCCAAAATAAACACCACCCCCGCCACTGCCAGACAAAGCCGCGTCCACCCCGTTACCTCTTCGCTTTCAATTCGCTCGAGTCTGTCCCCCTTGAGCGAACACATCACAAACGTCGCCGAAAAAATCAAAAAATAAGGCAAATATTCCGCCACCAGCCCCATCACCTGCCGATAGCCTGTCTGATTAAATACAAACAACGTTCCAAAAATCCCCACACTTAGCGCCACCCACACCCCCACCGCCGAAGGAGAACTTTCCTGCACTAATCGCTCTTCTTCGCGCCTGCTGCGCGACGCCGCCTGATAAAAAATCCCCATCGGCAGCAACAAAAACCCAATCCCGCCGATCAACCCGAATTGGCTAAACCCTTGCACAATAAAGTTATGCGGCGAAGTCACCTCTTCCTCCGCCTCCGGCAGCTTATACTTCAAATAATACGTCCCGAAATTCCCCGACCCCACGCCCGTGATCGGCCGATCTTTAAACATCTCATAACTCGCCACCCAATACTGCCAGCGATACGCCATCGACAACGACGGCAGCGTTTTTTCCGTCACCCCCCATCCAACCACCGCGCCAATGCCGGCGATCATCAGCAATAGTGTTATCAGCACACTCCACCTGAAATGTCGGCGCATTACATCGCCCCAGCGCCAAATCACACTGATGATCAACAGCCCAATTCCTGCCGACGCAATCGCCCCTTTGCTCCATGTCAGGATCAGCGCCGACAAAATAAACAAACTCAGCAGCACCGCAATCGCAAGCCAAGGCCCGCCATACCTTTGCCGCCGCTGCGCCCAGCGTTGACCGACTAAAGCCAGGCTAATGATAAACACTGTAGCCAGGTACATGCCGCCCAGGTTACCATGAAAAAAGAAGCCGCCGTTGTCTCGGCTTTTGAGTCGGGCTTCGAACATTTTTACGGTGGGGTCGTCCAGCGCTTTGCCCTGTTTGGCCCAGAATTCATCGCGCGTTTCGAGGTAGTTCTGCCAGGTGTGGTCAAATTCATAAAGCTCGCGAATCCAAGTCCTTGCGGCAAAAGTCGCCCCCAGCGACGTCAGGACGATCAGCGCCAATTGAACCTTCCATCGCCGGTCCGCCAGCTTATAAACCGCCGCCATCAACCCCACTCCTACCGCCAAACCACCGGCGGTGAAGATCGCGGCGGGTTTATCCGATGCGAAAATGGTTGAAATAATCAGGCCTGAAAATAACACGATTGTGGAACTTTTCAGTAAGAAGTTCCACGTTTGTGTAATTTGATTTATATTATAATTCCTTTTTTCGGAAACTCCCCCTATTTGTGCCTGTTTATTTGTATTATAATTCCTTTTGTGATCAACAGAGTTACTACCGATCGGCGTATCTTTTTTTCTGTCGATCAGGAATGTGAAAAAGATCACAGCGAGGATAACGAAGCCTAAAATCAGGGCATAAGTTTGGTCCCGGCCTGGTCCGAAGGTGCTGGACATGTGTAAGAATGGGCTGATCCAGCGAATCGAGCAGGTCGAGGCGACACCGAGGACGATCAGCAGGATAATCCACAGCCAGGAGGACAGTTTTTCGTTAAGCGATTCGGGTGTTTTCATTTTTTGAGGGTGTATATTCTAAAATTCCTATAATTGCCACAATACAAAGTGTTTGCAGAAAAATCAAGATCGCGGGGCCTGTGCCGACGTATCGCATGAGGATTGCGCCGACGGCAGTGGCACCGGAGGCGAGGTAGATTGTCAGAACGGTTTGCCGAGGAGAGAGTCCGCGGCGCATCAGGCGATGGGAGAAATGTCGATGGTCGCCTTTGAAGGGACTTTCGCCGGCGAGTTTTCGGAGTGCGATGACGGAGAAAAAGTCGTAGAGCGGGATGGCCATGACGATGATCGGGATGAGGACGGCGAGTTTGTTGGTCTGGGGGTTTGCTTCGTTGTAAAAGGTTGTGAGGATTGCCCCTATGGCCAGGAAGTAACCTATGGCGAGTGAGCCGGCATCGCCCATGAAGAGTTTTGCGGGGGGGAAGTTGTGGATGAGGAAGCCTGCGAGGGCGCCGGCGAGGCAGGCGAGATAGGCGGAGACGAAGATTTGTTTTCCGGCGACGGTGGTTGCGAGGAGGACCGCGGCACAGATGAGGGCGACCCCGGCGGAGAGGCCGTCGGCGTTGTCGAGGAAGTTGAAGGCGTTGGTGATGATGACGATCCAGAAGATTGAGACGATCCAGCCGAACCATGGGGATTCGACGAAGAGGTAGAGTCGGACGTCGAAGCCGACGACGACCATCGCGGCGACGGCGCATTCGAAGATGAGTTTGGTCCATGGTCCGAGATTTTTGAGGTCGTCGAAGAGGCCCAGGGTTGCGAGGATCAGGCCGCCGAAGAGGATTCCGGCGAATTGGTGGAGTTTTGAGGCGACGCCGGGTTGATGGACGGCGGTCCAGTGGAGGGATTTGAGGGCGTCGAGTTTGCCGTGATAGGCGAGTAAGGCGCCGGCGAGGAGGATGAGGGTGAGGGAGATAAAGATTCCGATGCCGCCGCCGTAGGGCATGGGTGCGGCGTGATTTTTTCTGCCTGCGGGTTTATCGACATAGTTGAGTTTTGGGGCGAGGGAGCGCATGAGCCGGCAGAGCAGGAAGCTCGTCAGTGCGGCAGGTAATGCGAGGAAGATCGTCATTTGCCAGAATAAGGTTTGTGTGTTCATTTTATCGATTCGCAAAATTCAAGTCGTTGAAAATTCAAATGTCGGAAAACATAAAAAATGGTGGGTTCGGAAATCCACCGTACATTATTGTATCGATTTTGGCGGGAGTTGCGATTTTAATTTTTCTCGAACGCGAATTAAGAAGTCGTTGTAACGGCCATCGGCGTAGTCGGGGTAGGTCCATTCCCATTTGATGTATTTTCCTTTTTGATAGCGGAGGGTGATTTCGGCCCAGATGCCTTGGCCTATGTAGAGGCGATGGGAGTAGTTTTTGGTGGTGGCGAGGACGAATTGGCTTAGGGTGAGATAGCCTGCGTCGAGGTTGACGATTCTGCCGGAGTTTTGGTTTCGGAATTGTTTTGTGAGTTGTTCTTCGATGGTGTTGGTGGTGATTTTGGCTTGGGAGAGGCGGTCTGGGTCGATGAGGTTTTCGAAGCTGACGAATCTTCGGGTGAGGTTGGGCCCCATTTCGGGGGTGTAATAGTCGGTGAGGTCGAAAGGCCAATTTTGACTTTTGAGGTCGATGGGGCCGAACTGCTGCTCGAGAGCGGTGTCGAATAGATCGATCTTGTCCATGCCGTCGGGGGCGACGAGCATGGCGATGAGGAATTTTACCGGTGTTGGTGATTTAATGGCGCCCATGAGTGTAGAAGATAGTTGGAGGGAGAGGAGAA